>JAJZBP010000125.1 GCA_021798855.1 Bacillota bacterium | reverse complement strand
TCCAGGTCTGGTTTTGCGCACCGGACGGCAGGGCGTACAAGACGCCTTGCGGCACGTCGGCGACGGAAAGCCGCGGCGCTCCGGGAGCCATTCCCACCCAGGCGGTCGGCCAGGAGAAGGAAAACGTGCCGCCGTCGAAGACGCGAATCACCGTTTGGGGAGAGGGCGAGGACACCTTCTTAACCTGGGATCCGCAGCCCGCGGTGAGGAAGGCAAGGCTGAGGAGGGCCGCGATTAGTCCGAGCGAGCTTCTTTTTGTCGGCATGGTCCGTGACCACCTATCGACACATTTCCACCATTCTATCACACCTGAGGTGACGATGCGTCAGGGAGAACCTGGGGGTTGGGCGTTGGCGGCGACGGCCGGAGAACCAGGCCGGCAAACGCTGCTCAGGGGGGCGCGCCGACGAAGCGAGCCAAAGGGGACATTCCAACGAAGGCGAACCAGGCTTGCCTGAGCCTTAGGCGGAGGAGCAAAGGGTTTGAGCTTGAGCCAAAAACGTTTCCAGACGCTGGGCATAAGGGGCGACGTCTTCCAGGTAATAGATCACCACGGACGCATCCAGAGCCACTTTTTTTCGCGCAGGCGGTGGGTTTTGACGGCTTAGGATTCGGGCCATGAATCCCGCTCGTCTTTAACAAAATTGTCTATGGCCTCTGCCGAGTTCCCGTAAATACCTTTGGCCATCCCTCGGAGAAGGTGCAGGTAAGCGAACTGAGGGTAGATGGATACCCGGTCGGATTCCAGGACGAACACCACGGTGTCCCCGGCCTGCAGTCCCAGGTGGCGGCGGACGTTCTGGGGAATCACGACCTGGCCCTTGCTGCTCAGGCGTCCAATTGTTGGTTCCATGCTCTGTCTTCCTTTGCGGAGTGCCCCAAACCTTTTCTTATTTTAAGGCATTGTCTTACAAAGCACAATGGTAGGAATGGAGGAGAATGACCTACCGTCCACGGGGAAGACAGGCGATGGAGGGGCAGGACACCACATCTGATGTACCTGGCCAACTTTCTTACCACAGTTCACCAGCGCACACGTTATCGCAGAACCCGCCGTTCTCCGGAGGTTCCTGGGATCATCACGGCCCCGCCACCGCTCAAGTTCCAGGCCAAGGGGCTTGCTTCTCCTCGTTGTGCCGCCCGTCTGGTGGCCGAAACATTCCTCCCCACCCGGACATCATGTCCGATGACTATTTGGTCTACTGTTCCATTGGCGGGAGGATTATATTCGTGCGCTGTTGGGCCTGCGTCGGCGCCGCCCGGATCGCCGAACTGATCGAACTGTGCTTGAGGAAACCCAGATCGCCGCTGAAAAAAAGCCGCCAGCCTTTAAAACGGCGAGCGACCTCCACCAATCGGACAATCCTTGCTTATTGTACCGTCAGTTGGCCGGTGGCCGCTCCGGCGGTGAAGGGGTAGGTGCCGGCGGCGGCGCCGTTGATGTTGATGGAGACCTGGGTTTGCGGCGGCAAGACCAGACCGGTGATCTGCAGGCCGGAGAGATTGAAGGTGTAGGGGACCAGGTCGGTGTTGCGCAGGATGATGGTCAACGCCTTGCCCTGGGCCACGCTGAGGGATAAGGGGCTGAAACGACCGTTTTGGATGGTCAAAGTTTCAGTCAAAGAACCGGAACCCTGGCTTCCTCCCGCGCCGCTCGGAGTGCCGCCACTGGAACCGCCGCCCGAAGGGCTGGTTCCGACCACCTGGCCGGCGCAGTTGGTGGTGGGCAGCCACTGGGTCTCCTGAATCATCACCTGCGGGCTCAAGGTTTGGGCGCTGAGGTTGGGCAGCAACATGCTCGGGCGTTTCAGGAAAACCTTGGTCACCGGGGGGCCGCCGCAGGAGGGAACCCAGAGGAGGTTTTGGTTGCCCTGCCAGACCTGGGCCTGCACGTGGATCGAGCCGATGGTGGTCGGTTGGGTGCCGGCGATGAAATCGCCGGATTTGATGTCTTGCCGGGGAGTGTAGGGACCGGGGAGCAGGCCGGACTTGTTGTCCACGCTCTTGACGGTGACTATGCCCGGGGGTCGCGCGAAGCCCAGGGCCGGCTGTCCCTTCAGGTATTGCTCCATGAAGGCCTTCCAAATCGGTCCGGCGTAGGTGGCGCCGAAGACACCCGGCTGGAGTTGCTGGTCGGGCGACCCCTCCCAGACTCCGGCCACCACCTGGGGGGTGAACCCCATGAACCAGCCGTCTTTCCAACCGGCGGTGCCGGTTTTACCGGCGGCCGGGCGTCCCAAACCCAGATTGGATCCGGTCGGGCAGCCGTAGTTGGGTCTGGGATTGCAGGGACCGAAGACTCCCTCCATCATCTTGATCGCGATGTAATTCACCTGTGGGGAAAACTCGGTGGTCAAGGACGGCGTGCTCTGCTGGATAACGGCTCCGTTGCGGTTCAAAACCTTGAGGATGGAAATCGGTTGGGGCCGCACACCCTGGTTGGCGAAGGTGGCGAAGGCGTCGGTCATGTTCAGGACGCTGACCCCGCGGGTCAGGCCACCGATGGCCAGGGCCAGAGTATGGTCGTTCTCCGTCCCGTGGTTGACCAGGGGAAGGCCGAATTTCTTGGTGGCAAAATTGTAACCGGTGTTGATGCCGATGTCGTGCAGGAGCTGGACGGTGGCGTTGTTGTCGGAGATGGCCAGCGCGTGCCGCAACGTGATGTAGCCCCGGTAGAGGTGGTCGTCGTTGTTGGGCCAAGGAACGCCGTTTTTCTTCATCCAGGGGACGTCCTGCAGGACGGACAGTTCGGTGAACTTGCGAGTGTCGATGGCCGGCGTGTACACGGCCAGGGGTTTGATCGACGAGCCCGTGGGGAAGTCGGCCAGGGCCAGGTTTTCGGGCATGGCCACCGGGTGGGTGCGTCCACCCACCATGGCCAGAATATAGCCGTTCTTGGGATCCATCACCACCATGGCCGCCTGCCGGGCGGAGGTCCAGGTGCTCAGGGTGGGCATCGGAAGTCTGTTCATGACCGTGGCCACGGCCGAATCGGCCGCGGCCTGCGCCTTAGGGTCGAGGGTGGTGTAAACCTGCAGTCCACCGCTGAAGACCTGGGCGGCCGAGTAGCGTTTCAACAACTGTTGGGTGACGTAGTCGACGAAGAAGGGAGCCGGGTAGGAACCGGAGGCACTGTTGGTCGAAGTCAGGTTCAGGGGAGCCGCGTAGGCGACTTTGGCTTGGGCCTGGGTGATGTAGCCGTAATGGGCCATCCGTCCCAGGACTTCCTTTTGGCGCGCCTTGGCCCCGCTCAGGTTGACGAAGGGATCGTAGGCGCTGGGAGCCTGTAGGAGTCCGGCCAAGAGGGCCGCTTGGGGGAGATCCAGGTTTTGCACGTTGGTGCCGAAGTAGGTGCGGGCTGCGGCCTGCACGCCGAAGGCTCCGGCGCCCAGATACATCTGGTTGAGGTACATCTTGAGGATTTCCTGCTTGGTGTAGATGTGTTCCAGTTCCAGCCCCAAAAGGAACTCTTTGAGTTTGCGGCCGATGGACTTGCGGTCACTCAGGAAAAGGTTCTTGCCCAACTGTTCGGTGATGGTGCTTGCTCCCTGGACCGGAGCGCCGCCGTGCATCAGGTCAACGAAGGCCGCGCGGAAGATGCTGCGCACGTCGAAGCCGGGATTGGTCCAGAAACGGGCGTCCTCGGTGGCCACGACGGCGTTTTGTAAATTCTTGGGGACAATGCTCAAGGACACGGGGATACGGTTTTGGCCGAGTTCGGTGACCGGGTGGCCGTTGAGATCGTAAAGCATGCTTCCGCCGCTTTGTTGGACCATCGTCTGCAATTGGGGCAGGGTGGTGCTCACAAAGTAGGCCGCGGCTGCGCCGCCGACGGCCAGGAAGCCGAGGGCCACCAACAAAATGACCCTTTTCCAGCGGATCTTGAATTTCTTTTTACCCGATTCTCGGGGCGCTGTGTGCTTACCCAGAGGAGTTTTCCTCCTTACTGCATGATGGTTGATGATGAACCGGCGAAGAGTCGGCGGCAACGGCAAGCCGGACGCCTCGTGCCCTTTCTTCGGGGCGCCCGGTGTCCGGTGCTTTGGGTCCAATCAAGGGTCCGTGGCCCACGGTTGGTCGTTGTCGCCTGCGAACGAACTCCTTTGCGGGGTCACCGGCAAAAGCGGGTTGTCCTGGATAGAAAACCCGTGCGGACGTCGGAATACGCCCAATTATAGCACAAAATCCTTTGTCAAACCGAACGGCACGGGCGTCTCTCCAGGTGATATAATATAAGCCATTCTGAGACTAAAGGGGAATCGGCTTGGCGGCGGCGGAAATGGCGTTCTTGCGGCGGGGAACGGCGGAGATCATCTCCGAAGAGGAATTGGCCCGAAAACTGGCATCCGGCCGGAAATTGCGCGTCAAACTGGGCCTGGACCCTTCGGCCCCGGACATTCACCTCGGGCACACCGTGGTTTTGCGCAAATTGAGGGATTTTCAAAAAATGGGGCACCGGGTGATCTGCCTGGTCGGGGACTTCACCGGGCGGATCGGCGACCCTTCGGGCAAGTCGCAAACGCGCCGCCAGTTGACCGAAGAGGAGATCGCGGCCAACGCCCGCACCTATGCCGAACAGATCTTCCGTATCCTGGACCCGGAGAAAACCGCCATCGAGTTCAACAGTCGGTGGCTGGCGGCGTTCACCTTCCCGGCCGTCTTGGAGTTGGCGGCCAAAACCACCGTGGCCAGGATGTTGGAACGGGACGACTTTGCCAAACGGTTCGGCAACGGCAACCCGATTTTCCTGCACGAATTTTTCTATCCCCTCCTGCAGGGCTACGATTCGGTGGCCCTCAAAGCGGACGTGGAACTGGGTGGAACGGACCAGAAATTCAATCTGGTCGTGGCCAGGCACATCCAACGGGAATACGGGCAGGAGCCCGAGGTGGCCGTGATCACCCCGATCTTGGAGGGAACGGACGGGGTCCAGAAGATGTCCAAGAGTCTCGGAAACTACATTGGAGTGACCGAGAGACCGGCGCAGATGTACGGGAAGGTCATGTCCATTCCCGATGAATTGATGCCCCGCTACTTCGAACTGCTCACCGACACGGATGAGGCCCAGACGAGACGGATCCTGGCCGGCCACCCCCGGGACGCCAAGCTGCGTTTGGCGGGGGAAATCGTCGCCTCCCTGCATGGACGCAGCGAAGCCCAGCGTGCGGAAAGCGAGTTTCGCCGGGTGTTCCAGGAAAAAAGCCTGCCGGAAGAAATCCAACCGGGAACCCTGGCGCGGAGTGAACTGCCGGGGGGGCGGATCTGGGTGATCGCCCTGTTGGTTCGGTTGGGGCTTGCGCCCACCAATTCGGAGGCCAGGCGCCTGGTGCGCCAGGGAGCGGTGAATCTGGACGGCAGGCTTTTGGCGGATGTGGAGGAAGCCGTTGCGGTGCGGGAGGGAATGGTCTTGCGGGTGGGCAAGAAGCGTTTCTTGCGTTTGGTCTTGGAGGATTAGGCCCGGCATAAATTGTCGGCGTGGAACAGTACGGCGTGGTACAGGAAGTCAAGGGAGAAATGGCTCTGGTGCGCCTGGGCGATTCGCTGGCCTGCGGCGCTTGCCGACGTTGCGGCCTCGCTCAGACCGGGAGCCGGGGCGAGGTCTGGGCCGTGAACCGGTTGGGAGCGGAGGTCGGGTCGCCGGTCACCCTCGCCATGGGCGGGCGTGGATTCTTAGAAGGGGCTTTTTTGGCCTATATTTTGCCGCTGTTGGGCGCCGCCGCCGGCTATTTTCTGGGCGCCAACCTGGTGGACAAAACAGTGGGAATCTGGGGTGGACTGGCGGGGTTCGGGGGTTCCCTGCTTTTTTTGCGCTTTTGGACCATCCGGTTCCCGGGCGAACCGTGGAAGGTGGTGGCCGCCGGTGAGCGGAACGGGTGGGATGAGGGCAAGTCGGTGAATAAGTGCATGTGATGCATTGACTTTACTTTCCCTCGATGGTATAGTCTGAGCAAAATTTAATACGTTCCGGATGACTCTTATCGAGACAGGTGGAGGGAAAGGCCCGATGAAACCTGGGCAACCGGCTGGCCCGCGGGACGGCGCCGAGAGGCGACGTCGAGCGAGGGAAGCGGCGGTGCCAATTCCTGCAGGAGGGGGTTCCCCTCTCTTGGGAGATGAGGGGAGGTTCCTATATATTTGAAACCTCTTCCATCGGAAGGGGTTTATCTTTTTTTTGCCCGAAATGCGAAATGAGGTCGCCTTAGGTTCACTT
>JAJZBP010000124.1 GCA_021798855.1 Bacillota bacterium | reverse complement strand
TGGGGCTACGCCCACGCGCTAGGCGCCAGGTTTCTCGGTTCGTCCTTCCGGGAAACCCTCGGTTGGGCGGCCCATCCCCTGATCGCCAGCGCGGTCTGCGGCATTTTGGTCGCCGGCGGCCTTCGACTGGGTCCGGGTGGCTATCTGGGATTAGTTTTGTGGGCGGCTGTTTTCCTCGTCCTCTACGGGGCCTATTTCCTCAGGGGGCCCGGTCTGGATGCCTACGACCGTACGGTGTTGAACGACCGTCTGCCCAAGGTTTTGCGGATCCTTTAGTGACGATGGCATTGTCGCATCCGGGGAGGAGCGACTTTTTCAGACAAGGAGACCAAATGGAGAAAACACCTGATTTGGCAAGGATCTGGCGGGGCGACCCGCTGCTTGAATATTACAATCCAAACGATTTGGCCAACGTCATCCTGACCTGCGATGTCGATTGGGCGCCGGACTATGCCATCGAACGGGTGCTCGAAATTCGTGCCAGGTTCGGCTGCAAGATCACCATGTTCGCCACCCATCCGTCCAAAGTTCTCCTTGACCGCCCGGACGGGGTGGAGGTCGCCATCCACCCCGATTTCACCAGGGGGGCGAATAGCGATTTTGACGAAAAAATGCGGATCTTGAAGGAAGCGTATCCCCGGGCCAGGGGGATGCGCAGCCACCGGAATTTTTTTGGCCAGAACATCAGCGACCTGGCCAAGAAACACGGTTTGGAATACGACGCAAGCGTTTTTTTGTGGAACGAGCCGTTCGGTCAGGCCCAAATCGATCACAATGGGATCGTGCGTTTTACTTATTTTTGGGAGGATGGGATCCACCTGAAAATGGGATTGCCTTTGAGTTGGGAAAAAGTGCGGGTCGAAGAGCCGGGCCTGAAGATCTTCAACGTTCACCCGATGCTGATCTACCTGAACTCCACTTCGGATGAGCATCGCAAATTGGTGACCAGCCGCTACAAGGATTTGGCTGCCGCTCCCCGGCGGGAAATAGAACCGGAGGTCAACCGAAGGAGGGGGATAACGAACCTGTGGATTGGTCTGCTGGAGCGGATCGAAACGGAAGGGGTGAAGACCCACCACTTGGGGGATTTGGCCAAACTCAAGAGGGGTTCCACCGCTTGACGGCAAGGGCGGTTTGAGGTGCACCGGCCGCCTTCATGGGCACCAGCGGGGAACCGAAGGGCTGGGGGGAGCAGGCATGATCGGAAAAACTTATTGGACGGATGGAGCAACGGAATGACGGATCGGCTTAAAGTATACGCCGTATGCACCTTCGCCATAGACTACGCCGGAGCGGCGAACCGGGCTTTCTTCCAGCGTCTCTTGTTCTTGTGCCAACGCCAGGGGCTGGTTCTTTTGACCTTGGGCCGGAATCGTGGCGGTTGGCCGGGAGCGGAGGCGATGGAAGTCCGGCGCTATCCGGCGGAGCCGACGGCAATGCGGGGAGGTTCCCTCGCCCATCTCCTCCGTTGGTGGTTTGCCTGTCGTTTTGCCGTTTGGTGCCTGTTCATCCTACGGAAAGAGGCCTGGGGACAAGGAACGGTGGTGCACACTTTTCAGAATACCGACGCGGTGATCGGATACCTTGCCAAAAGGCTTGGTTGCCTGTGGGTTGCCGATTGCCTGGACATGCCCGACCTTTACGACGAATATGTCCAAACCATGAAAGCGAAGAGAAAATATTTGACCGCTGTTCTGCTGGGGTGGGGGTATTTCAAGCTTCTGGGGATGAGACGGATTTTCCGCCACGCCGACGTGGTGATCACCACGGCTTTGACCACCGAGGAGGGATTCGCCCGTCGGCTGATCGATGAATACGGCGTGGATCCGGAAAAGCTGGTGCTGACCACCAACGGGACGTCCCTCGGCTTGTCCACGAAAACCGGCGGGGAGCCGGCCGGCCGCGGCCGGCGGGAACGGGGGCGGCCGTTCCGGTTGCTGTACGTGGGTTCGGTCTGTCGCGAAAGGGGCGTTGAGGTTCTCCTGGCGGCGATGGCCATCTTGCGGGAAGCCGGAATCACTGGGGTCGTTCTGGACCTGGTCGGTCCGGTGGCCCGCGGGTATGCCCCGGCCCTCGAAGAGGCGGCGCGCCGCCGGCAGTTGAACGGGGGTGTCAATGTTCGGGGATTCCTGCCCCATCCTCAAGCGTTGGATTTGATCGAAAAAGCCGATGTCTGCCTGTTCCCCTTCCCGCCAGGTCCGGCCCTGGACGGGGTGATGCCGATCAAGGTCTACGAATATTTGGCCATGGGGAAGATAGTGGTCGCCTCGGATCTGGTCGGGGTCCGCAGCATCATCCGTGACGGTGTCAACGGACTGCTGGTGCGGCCGGACGATCCGGCGGATTTGGCCGCCGCAGTCCGCCGTCTGTGGGAAGACGACCGTTTATATCAATCCCTGCAACAGGCGGCCGCCAAAAGCGTGGAGCCTTTCGAATGGTCCCGGGTCCACGAGCGTCTGGATCAATCACTTATGGCGAACCTGCTGAACCGTGGGTTGCTTTCGAACCGGTGATGGTTGAGATATGGTTGGCTCACGCTTTTCTTTGACGGCACGACCATTGGGTTGGGTCCACGGGGATGAAGGGGCAGCCGGTGTTGCTTAATGACTGATGGGGGGACGGGAAAAGGTGCCAAGAACAGGGAAAACCATCCCGGCCGGAGAATTGACCGCAAAGGTGGCCGTGGTGGTCGGGACGCGTCCCGGGATCATCAAGATGAGTCCGGTAATTGGCGAGTTGAAACGGCGGGGAACCGAATTCATTCTCATCCACACGGGCCAACACTATTCAAACAACATGGACCGTGTGTTTTTTCGTGAACTTGACCTGCCGGAAAGCGATTATCATCTGCGGCGTCCACGCCGGGGGAGCTTGCACGGCGAACAGACGGCACACATGCTGAAGGGGATGGAACTGATCCTCCTGGAGGCCAAGCCGCGCCTTGTTCTTGTGTGCGGGGACGCCAACACCAACCTGGCGGCGGCTCTGGCCGCCAGGAAACTCCACGTGGCCGTGGGTCACGTGGAGGCCGGTTTTCGCAGCTTCGACTGGGCGATGCCGGAAGAACACAACCGGGTAATGATCGATCACATTTCCGACTTGCTCTTCGCCCCGACCGAAGAATGCCGCGCTCATCTTTTGGCGGAACGGGTGCGGGGCGAGATCTTCGTGACGGGGAACACGGTCGTGGACGCAGCGATTCGGAACAGCACCCTGGCGGCGGAACAATCGAGGATCCTCAAGCGTTTGGGGATCGAAAAGCGACCTTATATGGTGGCGACGATCCACCGCGAGGAGAATGTGGACGGCAGGGAGCGGTTGGGACAAATCGTTAGCATCCTCAACGCGGTCACCCGGGAGGTGGGGATGCCCCTGTTCATGCCGTTGCACCCCAGAACCAGGAGCCGCCTGGAAACCTACCAACTGTACGAAAAGTTGGAGGATTCCGAACAGATAATTCCGCTGAAGCCTCTGGGCTACTTGGACTTTCTCCTGCTTCTGGGACGGACGCGTTTGGTGCTGACGGACAGCGGCGGCATCCAACAGGAAAGTTGCACCCTACGCGTTCCGTGCGTCACCTTGCGCGAGAACACCGAGTCCACGGAGGCGGTTAGGGTCGGAGCCAACTTGGTGGCCGGCCTGGAAGAAAGGCACGTGGTGGCCGCAGTCCGCACCATGCTGGAGCGCCCAAGGGAGTGGGCGAACCCTTACGGCGATGGGCTGGCCAGCCGGAGGATCGTGGATGTCGTTGCGGGGTGGGAACCGGGAAAGGGGGCTTCCTGATTGGACTCCCCCGGCGGGCATGGTGCTTTAACGACGACGGCCCATTGGGACGGTGTCTGGTCGGGGCTTGACTTGCCGGACCGTCTTGACGGCCGCCGGGGAGCGATGTACCGTTCCATTGCCGTCTGGCTGATGAACAACCTGGCACCGGGAGACAAACTGCTGTTGGAGGTGGGTTGTGCTCCAGGCCGCTACATGCTTTACTTCGCGGAACACTTCGGCTACAAGGTACACGGAATTGATTTTTCGGCGGTGGGTTGTGAAGTCACCCGCCGCAACCTTGTCAGCGCGGGGATTGACGCAATGGTTTATGAGGCCGACTTTCGCACGGCAAAGATTCCCACGGAGACTTACGACGTTGTTTTCTCCGCCGGTTTTGTTTACCACTTTGCCGATTGGGAAGAGATCATAGCCAACATGGTGAAGCTCCTGAAAGCCGGGGGGCAATTGGTGGTACTGCTTGACAATTTTGCGGGGATCAACGGATGGCTCAGGCGCCACTTGGCCCCGAAAACCTACAAAAGGCATGTCCCCTTAACGGCGGGTGAACTTGAACGGGCCTTCAGGGAAGCGGGATTGGAAAAGGTCGAATCCGGTTATTTCGGATCGTTGAGGCTTTCAGTGCCGACGACCTCGGCCTCCGTCACTCAACGGGCCGTATCCCTGGCGGTTAAAGCGACCAATAAACTGGTGGCCATCGTCAGCGGTTCCCTGCGTCTGACCATCGATGGGCCGAGGCTCTCGGCGCTGGTCCATGCCACCGGATGGAAGCCAGAGGGCAGGCAACCCTAAGGCGTCCAGGCAAAGCCAAATTGCCACGGCGGATTAAAGCCGCATTTGCGTTCGTGATCTGAAAAAACGGGCGGATCCTTACTTCAACCTTGATTTGGGCAAGGATTCGCAGCAAAGAGGATAATGTCGTGAACAAGTTGTTGTGGCCTCACCTGGAAGAATGCAGCAGACAATCGAATGAGCAGTCGGCAAACGACCGAGGCTCCATCAGCCAAGCCCAGTCGGACGCCATTGAGGGCCATGTGCTCAACATCCTTCAACCTTCGGGGGAAGATTCCATTTTGGATGTCGGATGCGGAACCGGCTTGATCACTCTTCAGATCGCCAAGCTGGCGGGGAAGGTTGCGGCGGTCGACGTTGTCCCCGGACAGTGTGAACGAACAAGGCTACGATGCTCCACCATGAATAACGTGGAGGTCATTTTGGCCGATGCGGCGCAATTGCCGTTCCCCGCTGCGCGTTTCAACAAGGTTTTGTTCTACGATGCCAACATATATTTTTCCAGGAGCGAACTATGGACAATCCTGAGGGAGTTCCACCGGGTGCTGTCTCCGGGGGGAGTCGTTTTGGTAGGGGATCTGTGTCATCCGTGGTGCCGTTATCGGCAGTTGCGATTTTACAACCAAGCGGGATTTGGGCGTGCGGTCTATGGTGCATTTGCGAAATTTTTGAAAATGATACTGCGGGGAGGGGAAAAAGGTTGGTACTGGCCAACCGACTTCAAAGCCATGTGCCGGTCCGCGGGTTTTCAAATGAAATTGGTGCCGCAGACCGAAGAACTGCCGTTTCACCTTTGGCGATACGATGTGTTGTTGACAAAGATGCCATGATCCGCCGAAGACGAAGTCAACGGTTTTGGCGTTGGGGACGTGGCTTCGCCCGAAAGGATGACGGCATTTTCGATTCAGAGGCCGTCGCTGGAACCATCGCGCCGGACGAAAGAGGAGTAGAAACATGCGCGTTTTAGTCACCGGCGGTGCCGGCTTCATCGGCTCCCACCTGGCGGACGGCCTCTTGGCCGCCGGCCACCGGGTGGCGGTTTTGGACGACTTGAGTCACGGCCACCGCGGATTTCTCGCCCCGGGCATCCGCCTGCACCAACTGGACCTGCGCCGGGACGACCTCGACGGGTGCTTGGCCGAGTTCCGGCCCGAGGCGGTCTTTCACTGTGCCGCGCAGGTGGACGTTGCCTATTCCCTGGCCCATCCGGCCCGGGACGCGGAGATCAACTACCTGGGAACCCTGCGCCTGCTGGAGGCCTGCCGGAGCCGGGGGGTGGGCAAGCTGGTGTATGCCTCTTCGGCGGCGGTTTATGGGGAGCCGGAGACGCTCCCCGTGCCCGAAGGGCACCCAACCCGTCCACTGTCGCCCTATGGATTGAGCAAGTACGCGGTGGAGGAGGCTTTGGCCCTTTACGGGCGGCTTTATGGTCTTGGGTACACCGTGTTGCGCTATGCCAACGTCTACGGGCCGCGCCAGGATCCGGAAGGTGAGGCCGGGGTGGTGGCCATTTTTGCCCGCCGGATGCTCAGGGGTGAGCCGGTGATCATTTACGGGGACGGCCACCAGGAACGGGATTTCGTCTACGTGGGCGACGTGGTGGCGGCCGGTCTGCGGGCCTTGGCCCAGGGGGACGGCGAGGTTTTGAACCTGGGCACGGGCAGCACGGTGACGGTGAGGGA
>JAJZBP010000123.1 GCA_021798855.1 Bacillota bacterium | reverse complement strand
GGCCTGGTTGGATCAAGACAAGCCCTTCAGCGAAAGCCCCAGGCGTTGTTTTTGGAGATCCACCTGAATGACCCGCACTTTTACCACGTCCCCGATGGCCACCACGTCCATCGGATGCTTGACGAACCGTTCCGCCAGTTCAGAAACGTGCACCAGTCCGTCGTTCTTCAAGCCCACGTCAACGAATGCGCCGAAATCCACCACGTTGCGCACGGTCCCCATCAACACCGTTCCCGTTTGCAGATCCTCCAACCGTGCCGCGTCCGTGCGCAGGAGCGGAGGGGGAACGTCTTCCCGAGGGTCCCGTCCGGGGCGTTCCAGGGCATCCAGGATGTCACGCAGGGTCGGCGTCCCGACGCCCGCCTCCTCGGCCAACCCCTGCAGGGGCAGTTGGCGCAGGTTCGCAATCCACCCCTGCCGCTTCTCCGGCCGGCGAATACAATCCCCATCGGCGCCGGTCCGCGCCAACAGCCTGGCGACCACACCATACGACTCGGGATGAATCGGCGTGTTGTCGAGCACCTCGTCGCCGTCCCGAATCCGCAAAAAACCCACGCACTGTTCGAAGGTTTTGTGGCCAAGCCGCGGTACTTTGGCCAAGGCCTTGCGGTTGGTGAACCGACCGTTCTCTTCGCGGAATTTAACGATTGATTTGGCCACCGTCTTGTTGAGGCCGGCGACGTGCGACAACAGGCTCGGCGAGGCCGTGTTCACATCCACGCCGACCCCGTTCACCGCCGTCTCAACCACGGCGCCAAGCTTTGCCCCCAGCTTTTGCTGAGACACATCGTGTTGGTATTGGCCGACGCCGACCGACTTGGGATCGATCTTCACCAACTCGGCCAGCGGGTCCTGTACCCGACGGGCAATCGAGACGGCGCTGCGTTCAGACACGTCCAGCTCCGGAAACTCCTCCCCGGCGAGGGGTGACGCGGAATACACACTGGCCCCGGCTTCCGAGACGATCAGGTAGGGAATTTGAACGTCCGTCCGCTCTTTGCGCAGGCGCAGGGTTTCCGCGATAAACTCCTCGGTCTCACGCGACGCGGTTCCGTTGCCGATGACCACGAGTTCCACGTGATGGGTCTCCAACAGGCGCAGAACAATCCGGCGCGCTTCCTCGATCTTGTTTTGCGGCGGTGTCGGGTAAATGACCGCGACTTCGAGGAGTTTGCCGGTGGCGTCGACGACGGCGAGCTTGCAGCCGGTGCGATAGGCGGGATCCACCCCGAGAACAACCTTGTCGGCGATGGGCGGTTGCAGCAGCAGGTTCTTCAAGTTCTCACCGAAAACGGCGATGGCCTGGGCCTCCGCCTTGTCGGTGAGTTCCGACCGCACGTCGCGTTCGACGGAAGGCGCCAGCAGACGCTTGTACGCGTCCAGCACGCCCGCGTCGAGCATCCCCCCGACAAAGCTGCCCGGACGCCCCCCCCCAGGCAGGTGCGTGTTGCGCAAGTGGGTGAGAATGTCGTCCAGCGGCGCTTCCACGCCGACCTTCAGGAATCCGTCCCGCTCCCCCCGGTTCATCGCCAGGATCCGGTGCGGCGCCGCCCGGTTGATCGGCTCCCGGAAGTCGTAATAGGCTTCGTAGACACTCGACACACCGGAATGGGACGCGGTGGAACGGACCAACCCTTTCATCGACCGTGTTCGCACCCACCGGCGCGTCGCGGCGTCTTCCGCCACCTCCTCCGCAAAGATATCCACCGCGCCTTTCAGGGCTTCATCCGCGGTCATCTCGACCTCCAGACCGGCGACAAACTGCTCCACAAACCTGTAGACTTCCGGCTCGGACAGCGCGCCGGCGGCAGCCTCACGCAGCCACGCAGACAGCGGCTCAAGCCCCTTCTCCCGCGCAACCGACGCCCGGGTCTTCCGTTTGGGCCGGTATGGCCGGTAGATGTCGTCCAGTTCCGTCAGGGTCCGCGCTTGGGTGACCGCGGCAACCAGGCTCTCTCGCCGGGCATCGTCGGCGAAGACCCCTTGCTCCTCAAGCAGCCTCAGTACGTCCGTCTTGCGCTGATGCAAATTCTTCTCAAACTCATGCCGGGTCGCCACCTCCCGGAGCTGATTCTCGTCCAGTTCACCGGTCATTTCCTTGCGGTATCGCGCGATGAAGGGAATGGTATTCCCCTCTTCCAGCAAGCGAATCACGGCATTCACCTGGGCTTCGCGAATCCGCAGCGCGGACGCGATGACGCGCGGGAAATCAGGTACAGCTAAGCTCATGCAACAACGGTCTCCTTTGGTAGACAAACTTTGAAGGCTTTGTTTGGGGGCGGTAAGGCGTGGCCTTCCCGCTGGGGGAGGGGAGCAAGGCGAAATCCAGTCCCGTGTCTCCCAGTGGTTTCTGTGGCTTTGCGCTCCAACCCGCTTTTTGGAACTCTTCCCGGCTCCCCGCATTGGCGGGGGATCCCTCTCTCAACATTCCCCGGAATCCTGCCGTAGTCCTCCTATCCGCTTGGCCACGTTGGTAACCTGGGCGCAAACCGGGGTCTTTTTTTTCCATGAATGCGGCATAGAGAAGGTAATCGCCGGAAAAAAGAGAAAAATGGCAGGGTAGTTTCTTCTGCCGGTGGCACTAAAAAATGGAGGCCAATGTGGAAAAGAAAACTCACCACCTGACCAGGGGACGTTACCTTACCGGTCGCCGCTGCAAAAAGCGGCTGTGGCTGGAGTGCCATAGACCGGACTTGGCCGCTGAGGGCGGGGATGCTCCGGCGGCCTTGGCGGCCAAACTGAAGGATGGCCGAAGGGTGGGGGTCTTAGCCCGCGGGATGTTCCCCGGCGGGGTTCTCGTTTCGCCAGATCTCTCCTTCGGCCAGGCGCTTGCTGCAACATCGCGGCTCCTCCCTACCGCCGAGGTGTTATACGAACCCGCCTTTTCCGCCGGGGGTCTTTTGACCAGGAGCGACATCCTGGTAAGGATTAAGGGCGGTGACGGTTTCAAGCTGGTGGAGGTCAAACTGGGTGCCGGCCTGAAAGATCGCTATATTGAGGAAGTTGCCTACCAGGCCCTGGTCCTGCGGCTTTGCGGCGTCAACTTCAGGCGGGTGTCCCTGGTTCATTTGAACCGAGAATACCTGCACCGTGGTGACCAATACGATTTGGACGAGTTGTTCACCGAAATTGATCTCACGGCCAAGGGGGAATTCATCCTGCCGGCCGTCAGGGCGGAAACGGTTCGCCAGTTGGACGTTTTGCGCCGTGAGGCTTCCCCCGAAGTGGCTTTCGGGGAGCAATGCCCGGAATGTCCCTTCGCAAGCCACTGTAACGCGGCCGTCGAGGTGGAAACCGTTTCGTACCCAATCGGAGAACTGCCCCACCTCAGCCCCAAAAAACGTCAAATCTACTTGAAGCGTGGCCTTAAAAGCATCCTGGACATCACCGAAGAGGTCGCCGGTGAACTCACGCCCTTCCAAAAGCGAGCCTGGGCCGCTTGCCGTTCGGGTGAGATCGTGGTTGACCGCGCTTTACTTAAAGTTGAATTGGACCGCCTTGCATTCCCGATCCATTTCCTTGACTTTGAGAGCTATTCACCCGCCCTGCCCCTGGCCGGAGGACGCCCCTGGGGGCAGGTTCCATTCCAGTGGTCCGACCACATTCTCCAGCAGGACGAAACGCTGGAACATCACGAGTTTTTGGCCGACGGGGAGAGGGACCCGCTCGGGGAGTTCGCCCGCAACCTCCTCCTGGCCCTCGGTGAAGCCGGTTCAATAGTGGTGTACAACAAAAGTTTCGAAATAAGCGTTATGAAAGAATTGGCCCACCTGTTTCCTGCCCGGCGAGATGGCCTGGAACAGGCCATCCGGCGGGTGGTCGACCTCTTGGAAATCATGCGCAAAACCGTGGCCCACCGGGATTTTCACGGTTCCTATTCCCTAAAGAAGGTACTGCCGGCCATGGTGGGACGGGAGTACGCCGACTTAGGAATTCAGCACGGTCGAGCGGCATCAGGCGGTTACTTCGAGTTGATGGACGAGGACACGTCACCTGAACGCAAGGCGGAAATTCGCTCCGCCCTCCTGGCCTATTGTGGCCGGGACACGGAGGCCATGCTCTTCTTGTGCCGCAAGTTGGCCGACCTTGCGGGCATTGCCCTGGGCAGGCGGCGGGAGATTTAATTTTTGTTTGGGGGCGGTAAGGCGAGCGCCTTCCCGCTGGAGCAGGTGGGCAAGGCGAGTGGGTAGTCCATGCCGCTTCAGTTTCCACTCCTGCCTGTTCGCCCCCCGTTTCCACCCAAACCGCGGGCGCCTTCAGGCATAGGCTGTTACCTGAAGGTGTGCGCATGGAAATTCCCGAAACCATAACCGGCCTGGCCCCGGACGACTCCGGCTACAACGAGGCCCGCCTCGACTTCAACACGCGGTTCCCGCCGGCACCATCGCGTTATATTGATTTTTGCCGGAGCCACCATGATGTCAGCCGGGCCATTCGCCTTTCCCGCGGGCACGGTTACCCGCTGCGGGGCCGGAGCGGGAGCTACGAGGACCACTCTGTGGTTGACGGCGGCGTGGTCATCGACGTCAGCCCTTCCGCCCCTGCCAACTTTTAGAACCTTCCAGGCGTCGCGCCTTGGCGGAGGCCAACAACAGATCAGTTAATTTGGTCTCCCGCCGTTTCCCGCGCACGGTTTCCCGGCAATGAAGCAGGAATCTCTGTAAGGGCGGTAAAACTTGTGCCTTCCCTTGCTTCATCCGACTTGCTTCTCCCTGCTTGGCGGCGTATATTCAAATCATGAAGGTACGAGAAGTGATTGCCCTCCTGAAAAAGGACGGGTGGGAACTGGTGGTTCAAGAAGGCAGCCACCGGCAATTCAAGCACCCTTGGAAAACCGGCCGCGTTACCGTGGCCGGCAACCTTGGAGACGACCTGGCTGCCGGAACCTTGGGCAGCATAATGAAACAGGCGAAATTGAGGAAGGGGAATTGACGATGGAATACCTGGTTGTTATCGAGGAGGCGGAAGGCAACCTTTCGGCCTATTCTCCCGACCTGCCGGGTTGCGTTGCCACGGGCATGGACACCGGCGAGCTTTTGCAAAACATGGAGGGGGCCATCAGGTTGCACCTTCGTGGGTTGGCGGAGGACGGCTTGCCTGCGCCGGAACCTCGGGCGAGAGCTGAGCTAATAAGAGTTTCCTAAAGGCAAAACATTAACCTCAGCAACAGCTTGGGCTTCTTTTTTTCCGGGTTGAGGGCGGGTGGGCCTGTGCCTTCCCGCCGGGGAGGGTGGCAAGGCGGACTCTGCCACCCTTGGCTTCGTGCCGCGCGACCTTGCTGAAATAGATTGTTTAATCAAGGCGGCTTGTGACGGTAATACGCCCATCCGAATTGGCTGTGGAACCGACGGCCACAAGGAGCGAATCAGGAAGGATGGAAACCAGTTTTTCCGCGAATGCCCGGATTGTAAAACCAGTTCCCTCTTTTTCGTCAATCGAGTATAGAAGGCCCATCGCTTTTAGAGAGGAGTCCTCCCCCTGAGGCGCAAAGTCAAGGTTCCCAAGGACTGGGCCAGGTTGCGCAGGTACCTGCGCAATTTCGGGGAGGAGCACCAGTCACCGGTAACCCCGATGGCCGCGATTAATTCCTATGGCCGGATGGTCAGGCATCCCAGTGCCCGGCGGTTGATGGGACTCCTGCTGGTCGGCTCCGGGCTTTTCGCCTTTCTGTCTGCCTTTAGAAGCGGAATCTTCCTGCCAAACCTAATTGCCGCCCCCGTCCCCGCGCTCTCCCTCGTTATCGGAATGTCAATGTTACTTCGGAAATGCTCCTTCGGTCCTGGAGTTGGGTGATAACACAACCCTGAGTCTAATCCCATCGAATTCGATGGGATTAGACTTGGAAGCGATGGTGCGCTGATTGAAAAAGCCACCCCACCGCGCACCGCCGATTCGCCCACGACAAGGGGATTAAGGACGCGGTGGACGCTCACTCGTGGCTGACCGTCTTGGGGACCGGATTTTCCCGGCAGTAGTCGAGGATCGTCATTTCCCAGGGGTGTTTGGTTGGGCATTACCGCCGACTCACGATCCCGGTCTTCGAGCCTCGTCGGATCATCAGGTGCCTCTTCATGTCGGCCAAGCCATTTGTACAAGGTTTTGCGGGACATTAAGGAAGGTTTCGCCTCCGTACATGCGCCCGTCGCCGGGAGCGTGGCGCAGGCGTCACCTGTGACGCCGAGGACCGTCGGCGAGGGCAAGGAACAGACCTCCAGCAAACGTGGAGTGAAGCTCCGGGATTCTATTCGCTTCGCGAAAGATCAAATCGGACCCCTCCGCTTCACTCTCCACCGACCGCATTGCGGTCGTACTAAAA
>JAJZBP010000122.1 GCA_021798855.1 Bacillota bacterium | reverse complement strand
GAAGAGCATCTCCAGGCCGGGCTCGTCCAGCCAGACGAAGGCCCGCGGGTGGAACTTTTGGATTTCCCGGTATTGCTGGTTGACCTTGCGGGCCATGAAGTCGAAGAGGATCTCCCGGACGTCGTCCCGGTAGATGATGGGCTTTTTGTCTTCGTCGAAGATCTTCAAGCCGAAGCTGACGGGGCCGATGCACTGGCCGTGGACGGACGTGTAGGCGGACAGGTCCTGTTGCAGGAAGTGGCCGTAGACGGTGGAGAATGGGGGAACCAGGCGGAAGGCTTCCGCCGATTCGGACTCCATTCCGGCGGCGTAATCGCCGAGATCCGCGTAGAAACGCTCGGAAGAGAAGCGGATGCGGGCATGTTCCACGTCCAGCTCGATGCCGGGGAAGTTGTGGCTGGCCTGGGCGTACATGTCTTCGTAGAAAGACAGGTGCGGCAGTTGGGGCCAGAAAGGGATGTCCAGGGCGAAAATGACGCGGAAAGCTGCCTCGGGGTCGGTGTGGGGCAGGATGGCCATGCCGGTGGTCCGGCAGCCGCCGGGTAGTTGCAGCATGATGCACCTCCGTATAAAAAAGGCAAGACAAGCGGCTTGCTCCGCGAAGGGAGCCGCGGCAAGGCAAGGCAAGACAAGGCCGCCTCAGCCAAAATGTACCTGGCGCTTGCGTGGCCGTCAGTGCGATTCAGCACAGAAAAAGCGGATATTGGCGAAAATGGGCTGAAGTTTAAGTGAACTTTTTGGCTGAGACTGAAAAATTTAAAGGCCGCCGGCGGAAATTTTTTGGCTTCTCCGGCGGATCATGAGGGAAAGAGCATGCCGAAAAAACAATTCGCTTATCCCTTGGTTGTCCCTTTAATTTTGCTCTTGACCCATTCCCCCTTCCAGCGGTGTGGTAAAATGAGGATGATATTTGCCGGGATTTAGCGGGATACGGCGGGCGGCGAAGGGAGATGGCGGCGGAAATGGACCGGGAACTGCGGGAAACGGCGGAGGCAACGGAGAGGTTCGCGGTGGAAGCCGGCGGGCGGGACGGGGTTCCCTGGCCGTGGAATGTCCCGGACGGGGCGTGGACGTTGGACCTGTACTATGCTTTACCCGTGGGCGATGGGAACCGGTACGAAGTGATCGGGGGGGAGCTTCACCTGAGTCCGTCGCCGGGGGAAAAGCAACAATGGACCTCGTCCCTGCTGCACTGGAAACTGATGAACTGGGCCATGGACGGCAAGAAAGGGCAGGTATGATTCCACTGCGAAAAGTCCGATTCGCCAAAGGCTCCACCGAAAATCAACTATATATAGTTACCAACGCACTGTTGGATTCCTGTATATAGTATCAGCCTAACGAGCTTACGGGTTTATGCAGTGGCATCAGGTATATCACGCCCCCTTCGACGTGATCCTTTCCTTCCTGCCGCCCAAACAACATTACCTCGAACCGGACCTGATCTTTGTTTCCCAAAAACGGTTGTCCATCATTACCGAGCGGAATATTCAGGGGGCGCCGGACTTGGTGGTTGAGATCCTGTCCGTGCATACCCCCCGGCAGGACTGGGTGGACAAAAGGTGCGCTTACGAGTCGAGCGGGGTGCCCAACCACTGGGTGGTGGACCCGGAGAAACGGGGTTTGACCGCTTTTCGGTTGGATGCCGGCGTGGCCGGGGGCAAATATCAGGTGGTTGGACGCTACGAGGGGGATACCGTTTTTGCCCCCGGGGGGTTCGACGGGTTGGAAATCAGCCTGGGGGAAATTTGGGGCGAGGAGAAGGATTAGTTCCGGTGGCCGGGAAGCGGCACCGGCTTGTTGCGGGATGAAAACCGCCGGCCGGAGTTGGAGCAGGGCGTTGAGGTCTTTGGCGTCCGCAGAGGAAAGAGCCACAAGATGGGGTGCAGACCGGCCTTTCCCACGGGGAGACCAATGCACGGGTGGAGGCGGACGTGGGCGAAGACGGTCTGAGGTGAACCGCTTGGTCAAGACATTTTAAAACACTTGTTTCTTACCAATGGTAAGAATATAATACTTTAAGGAAGGAGGTAAGGATGAAGGAGGTAAGGATGAAGGAGGCAAGGAAGATGTCGAGAAGTCTGATCAAAGTAACCACCAAGGGGCAAGTCACCATTCCCGTGGAGTACCGCCGCCGGTTATCCGTGGGCGAACAGGATTATTTGGAAGCGACACTGCACGGGGAGGAAATCGTCTTGCGCAAAGTGGAACGAACCCATCCTTTATCGGCGGCCGATCCTGTATGGGAGTTGATGGGGATGGGTTCGTCGGGCCTCTCGGACGTCTCGGAACGGCACGATGACTACTTGGCGGACGGTGAAGTGAGCGGATGGAAAGAATCTTAGCGGATACCAGTTTTATATACGCCCTCTTGGACAGAAGCGACAATAATTTTACCCAAGCGGTTGCCTCCCTGCGGACGCTGGCGGAGAAACGTTGGGAACCTTTCTTGACCAATTTTGTTGTCGCCGAAGTCTATGCCTTAATCCTGAGCAGATTGGGGATGGACGTGGCTTTCAGTTGGCTGGAGAAAAGCATTTGGCCGGTTGAACGGGTCGGGGCGGAAGACGAGGTAGCCGCGCGGGAGATCCTTAAACGCTATAAAGACAAGAGTGTTTCCTATGTGGATGCTTGCTCCTTTGCCGTACTCAATCGGCTCGGTTGCCGGCGAGTCCTCAGTTTCGATGCCCATTTTCGCCAATATGGTTTCGCCGACGGACTCGATGGATAAAGGATCGGACATTAAAATTGTCGGGCCAATGACCGCCTTTTGTAAGCGAAGGCGGTTTTTTCGTCCTCGGCGGTTGGGCGGGGGCATCAGTCCGCCGGGTGGTCCCGGTGCCCGCTCAGCCCCGCCGGACCATCTCTGTCTTCCCGCTCTGCCTGTTTACCCACGCCGGTCCACCCCCGCCCATCCCGGCCCGCTTATCCCAAACGGAACAGTTCCTCCAGGTCGTCCCTGGTCAGGTCCAGGGTCCGGCCGCCGTCCCCGCCCAGGATGTCCTCCGCCAGGCGGCGCTTGCGCTCCTGCAGTTCCAGGATCTTTTCTTCCACGGTGCCGCGGGCGAGCAGCTTGACGCTGAAGACCTCCTTGGTCTGGCCGATCCGGTGGGCGCGCCCGGTGGCCTGGGCTTCCACCGCCGGGTTCCACCAGGGGTCGTAGTGGATCACGTAGGAGGCGCCGGTAAGGTTGAGGCCGGTGCCGCCGGCCTTCAGGCTGATCAGGAAAAGGGGGATGTCGGGTTGGCGGTTGAAGCGGTCCACGCGGGCCTGCCGGTCCCGGGTCCGCCCGTCCAGGTACTCGTAGGGGACGCCCATTCGGTCCAAATCCCGCCGCAGCAGGGTCAGCATCTCCACGAATTGGCTGAAGACCAACGCCCGGTGCCCCTCCTCCAGCAACTCGCCGACCACTTCCCGGAACAGGTCCAGCTTGGCGGCGGTGGTCACCCGGTTGCCGGGGAGCTTGAGCAACTGGGGGTGGCAGGCCACCTGCCGCAGTTTCAGCAGCGCGTCCAGGATGGCGATCCGGCTGCGCTCCAGGCCCTTCTCCTGCACCTCGTCCATCACCTTGGTTCGCGCCGTGGCCAGCACCTGCCGGTAAAGCTTGCGCTGGGCCGGCGGCAGCTCGCACCAGCGCACCAGTTCCGTCTTGGGCGGCAGGTCCGCCAGCACGTCGGCCTTCAGGCGCCGCAAAATGAAAGGCGCCACCCGCCTTCGCAGCCTCGCCGCAGCCTCCCGGTCCCCCTCCTGCGCCGGGCGCGCGTACCGGGTCACGAACCGCGGCAGGCTCCCCAAAAAACCGGGCATGAGGAAATCGAAAATGGACCAAAGCTCGGTGAGGTTGTTCTCCAGCGGTGTCCCGGTTAAAGCCAGGCGTACTTGGGCCGGGATCTCCTTGATTGTTTGAGCCGTCCTGGCGGACGGGTTTTTGATACTTTGGGCTTCGTCCAGGATGAGATAGCGAAACGAGCGGTTTGCCAGGCTTTCGGCGTCCCTCATGGCCGTCGCGTAAGTGGTCACGATCAGGTCATAATCGTCCAACCGGGCAAAGAGGGCCTCCCGCCCCGGTCCGGTCAGGGCCAGCACCCTTAGCGAGGGGGCGAAACGGCGGGCCTCCTCCAGCCAGTTGAAGACCACCGATTTGGGCACGATCAGGAGGCTGGGGGTACCGGCAGTCCCGTTGTCCTTTTCGGCTAAAAGGAGAGCCAGGGTCTGGATGGTCTTTCCCAAGCCCATCTCGTCGGCCAGCACTCCCCCCAGGCGGAAGTCGCGCAGGAAGGAAAGCCAGTCGAAGCCCTGCTTTTGGTAGGGGCGTAACTCGCCCCGGAAGGAGGCGGGTAAGACGGCGGGGCGGATCCCGGCGAAGCTCTCCAGGGAGCGGCGGAAGTCCGACCAGGAGGCGTCGGCCTTTTGCACCTGCGCGCCGTCCAGGAGGGCGGCGGCCAGGGAGGCGTTGGGGCGGGAGAGGCGCAGGCCTTTCCCGGCGGGCCGTTTTCCGCGCCCGCCGGCGGCGGTCTGGGCCTGGGCTTCCTTGATCTCTTCCAAGACGCCCTTTTGGGCCAGGAAAGTCTCCGGGAGCTTCCCCCAGCTTCCGTTGCCGAGACGCAGGTAGCGGCGCCCGCTGGCCAGGGCGGTCAGGATTTCGTCGGTTCCCGCCGCCGTTTCCGCGTCTTCGTATTCGGCGGAGAGTTCCAGGTCGAACCAGTCCAGACCGGAGGTAAGGGAGACGGCCGCCTTGGGAGGCCGGCGGACCAGGCGGTGGCCGCTCAGTTGTTCCACGCCGTAGATTTCGAAGGAGCCTTCCCCGGGTGTCTGCAGGGCCGGTAGGCCCTGCATGAGAAAATCCAGGGCGGCGTCCCCCTTCAGGCGGTAACGACCGTCCGCTGGGTCGCTTTGCAGGCCGAGATCCTGCAACCGGGCGTGGTGGGCGGCCTCGGTGGCGGGGTCGCGGCGCAGGTAGCGGACGCCGTCTTCCCAGGGAACCTCCAGCAGTTCCTCCGACGAACCCGTGGTGGCGGTCAGGTGCTGAGCCGGCCCGTCGCCATAGGCGAAGGCCAGGGTCATGGTCAGGTCGCCGTTCTCCTCCTCCAGGGTCAGGACCGGGCGCGGCCGGGGGGAGACGATCCGTTGGGCCAGGCCGGAGGGCAGGGAAGCGGCGGTTTTGGCGGCCAGGCGCGGCAGGTGGGCGGTCAGGAAGCGGCCCACGTCGCCCGCCGGGATGGTCAGGGTATGGCGACTCAACTCGAACAGGAAATGCGGGTCGTCTTCGGAGTTGACCGGGTAAAAGGAGCAGCTTTCCGGCTCACGGCGAACCAGCCACAGGCGCTGCCCGAGGGCGAGACCGGCGGAAAAGGGGCAGGGTGCCCCCCCGTATTCCCGGTAGACGGCTTGGAGTTCCAGGCCCTTTTCCCCCTCCTTCATCATGACCTCGCCTCGGAAGGCTTGGGGCAGGACGCGGACGGCTTGCTGGGTGTTCTCCACGAAGGCGAAGGGGTAGCCTTTAAGGAGACCCAAGACCACGTCGAAACTGTCGGGGGAAACGGTATACAGGCCGGTATGTTCGTGGGGGAAAGACTTGATCAGGGCAATCAGCCGGTGCTGGCGGGGGCTGGTTCCGTTGGGCAACCTGGCTTCGTAATCGTAATAATCCAGGAAAAGAGGGCGCTCACTGCCCAGGCCCCTGACCCCGAAGCGGGCTTCCTGCAAACAGATGCTGATCCCGGAGGTGGAGTTCAGGTACAGTCTGTACACGGGATAACGTTTGCCCACTTCGGGCGGCGGTTCCAGTTCCGGCCGGCCCGCGGCGGCCAGGGCGGTTTCCAGCCGCTTTTCCCATTCCGGGACGGTGGACGGCGGCGGTTCCTGGGGGCGGCGGGTGGCCTCGCGGGAAGGTGGCTTGGCTTGCTTTCTTCGGATGATGTGTAAACCCAAGGCCACGATGTGTTTGCAATAGTCGCCGTGGGGGCAGTCGCATTCGGCCCGAAAATGTTCGCTGCCGACGTCCAGGGCAACTTCGTAGGCTTGGTCATCGCTACCGGCCACCAAGCCGAACCAAACACTTTCTTTTTTGTCGTATGCGCACTCGAGCACGTATCCCTTGTTGAAGTAGCGAAGACCCCTTTCGAAAACGCGCGGGGAAACGATTTGTTTCAGAAGTGATTCGGAAAGGTCCAAGTATGAGCAGCCTCCTTATCGGCTGTCGCTGGAGGTATTTTTCCGCTCCGAAAAAACTAGACATTTCTAGACATCAAGGTTTTTCGCTTATTGTTCGCTCTCCGCCGGCGGGCCTAACCCTCAAGCCAACCGCTGGCCAAAAGTACCCGCCGTGATGCTGGAGTCCTGCCGTGAGCGGTCACC
>JAJZBP010000121.1 GCA_021798855.1 Bacillota bacterium | reverse complement strand
AGGGGCGTTTACGCCCCGAGGACCGTCGGCCCTTATTTGGGGCAAGGCTCCCTCCTTTTCAAGTATTGTGTCACCCGTGGCCGGACTTGGACTATCCAGGCTGCATCTGGACCTACGGGTTTACTGAATACTTACAAAGAACCCACTAAAACCAAGGGAAAATCCGCTAAAACCGCTCCAATCTAGCAGGATTTGCAATCCAAGCGGCGAAATTATCAAAGGAGGAATTTGCCTCCGAGCGTCGATGGGCAGGATTACACAATTAAACATAGCGGAGATGGTCTATTTTTCTATGAATCTTGACTTAAATGAAATTGAACGTATTGAAAAACTATCTCTGCGGGCACTTTATACTGCATTTATAGAATTCGGGTTTGACGCTTGGGAATATTTTCGCCAAAGTACGGATGATCCTAAGGATATTGCTGAAGATTTGACACGCGAGATTCTTGACCGTTTTGGCGGCTACCGTATCGAACAACGTATTTTGGGCAATGTTGATTACCGAAAAGCGCGTTATGTGGTTTTGCCAGAACTATCACAAAGACAAGCTTTATATGTGGATAGTAAGGCGGAAAAATCTACTAGTAGTGCTGCTTTACAAATGTCGCAACTTTCGATGTCAGTCCGTCAGGTGCGTGGTGGAGACAATACAGATGTTCCAGGAATTATTAAGCCAGTCGAAAAATTCGGTGATCATTCGTATTTAACTACAACTTTGCTGGCGCACTACTGTTATAGATCAAACGAATCAGGTTCGAGCCGTGATGTTCCGCCCTACTATCTTTCTCAGGTTACCTTGGCGGCAATTCCAAATGGTAGGTTACAAGATCGCTATAATCCAGATCAGTTCGATACTATTTGGATTGCTGGCCGTAATGCACCAACGCGAGGAGAGGCTTTTCGGGCGCGTTTATCGTTTAATCGTTTGCAACAGAAAGCTACTTGGCGAGTGCAGACAATTAAATATAACGCTAACCACAATACATTGTCTGAGGAATGGAGGGAATGACCATGTACTCAATCGACGCAATCCATCATGATGATGCCCGCCACATTGATCAGCATATTGCGCCGGATACAATAGCGTTGTCAGTATGGTCTCCGCCTTATCACGTTGGTAAGGAGTATGAGCGCGATCAATCTTTTATTGAATGGAAGGCAATGCTACGGCGTGTAATTGATGCCCACCAAACGATTCTAAAACCTGGTGGGTTTCTTGCAATCAATATTGCTGACATTCTTTGCTTTAAAGATCCCTCCATGCCCAGAATCATGGCTGAAAACATTTCGCGTCGGAAACGTGGCGATATTACGCGCGAGAAAGTTCTCGAAGCCATGAAAGAGCATCCCGGAGCATCTCGTTATGAGATCGCACGTATTCTTGGATGTAGTGAGCAAACTGTAGATCGACGACTCAAGGGGAATAATATTCGCGGTGGCAAATACGAAGCGCAAACACGGGTAAAGCTTATCGGTGAAATGTTAGAAGGATTTGCCCAAGAAGCCGGTCTCTACCTATATGACCGCCGAGTGTGGGTTAAAGATGCCGCATGGGATAACTCTCGTTGGCACACTGTGAGTTATCGTGCCGTAGATGAATTCGAATATATCTACATCTTTTGGAAGCCTGGGACTACTATTATTGACCGGGATCGCCTATCTAAAGATGAATGGGTGGCCTGGGGTTCACGCGCAGTTTGGCATATCCCTTCTGTAAGGGCTAATGACGACCACGAAGCAAAGTTCCCGTTAGAGTTGCCGCGACGGTTAATTCAATTACTTACTGCCCAAGAGGATGTTGTTCTCGACTGCTTTATGGGTAGCGGCACAACAGCATTAGCAGCTATTCAGGAAAATCGGCATTTCCTGGGTGTTGAGCTTGATGAGAATTATGTAAGGCTATCGATGGCGAAAATTAACACACTAATAGGCCGAGGGGAAACAAGACGCTTCGATTTTGCCGAAGCTTTGTGAAACTACAAAGAGAGAACCAAATTCCCCCAAAGAGTCGTTTAAGAGGTGCCCCTTTTTACTGTTTGAACGGGTATTCAAGTATATATTTCCCTTTAAAAGACCCATCCTGACCTTTTTGCGGAGAGCCGACCCCACTTCGGCCCAAGCAAAAGCCGGTGCCGCCAAATCCCCGGTCGCGCCTTCAACCAAAGCGATGGCTTTTCCCGCGTCAACTTCGGAAACAGGCGCCAGCCATTTCAAGTAAATCGTCGAATCCAGACACAAGACTTCATTCAACGTCCCGTCCCCTTTCACGCAGCTCCCGGACAATATCCACCGAGTCCCCGGAAATGGCGATCCGGCCCTGCAACTCCTCCCGCAATACCCTGGCCTCTTGCAGTGCCCATTTTCTTCTCTCCTGGCCCAGGTATTTTTCCAGCGCGATAATCACCACGTCGTTGAACGTAGGCCCGGCTTTTTGCGCCGCTTCGATCAATTCTTCCGGCACCCGCACCGTGGTTTGTCCGGTGGCCACTTCGCCGCTACCTCCCCCAATAAATCTTAAATATTCGGTGGAAACCTCTCCGTCGCATGAGCCAAACTCGCCGAAGGATACCGCCTGGTGATTCCCGCCGCTTACCGCATAGCCCTCAATCTCAAACCGGGGGACAGTCTCATCACACGCTTGGAACGAGACGAAATTCGCCTGTCCTCCGTGGAAGCCGCCATTCGCTGGGCCCAGGAGATCGTGCGCCGCGACATTCCGGAGGTTTGATTCATCTCCGACGAACTGGTGGCAAACAGACGCCGCGAAGCCGAAAGTGAGTAAATGGTTGTTGGATGCCTCCGCGCTCCTGGCTCTTTTGAACAATGAACCCGGTGGTGAAACGACGGGCATTGCGATTCAGTTCATCCGCTAAAGCAAAGGAGGGCTACCATGCACGCCGCAGTCGTGGAAAGCTACAACGAACCGCCGGTCCTGCAGGAAATGCCGGAGCCCAAGCGCCGGTCCGGACAAGCCCTGGTCAAAGTGACCGCCGCCACGCTCAACCCGGTGGAGTTGAGCGTGGCCTCGGGCCGCTTTTACCTCGGACCACCCATGTTGCCTTACGTGGCCGGGATGGAAGGCGCCGGCGTGGTCCTGGAGGGCGAAACCCTCCAGGCCGGGCAGCGGATCCGCTTCTTCCAGGATCAGGCGGCCTACGGCGAAACTGGGGCCATGGCCGAACTGACCGCCGTGGACGAAGCCAAGGCGGTGGAAGTGCCGGACGCCGTCCCCGACGCCCTGGCCGCCGCTTTGGGAGTGTCGGCCGTCGCCGGTTGGCTCTCCGTGGAATGGCGGGGTGCCCTGCGCCCTGGAGAGAAGGTGCTGGTTTTAGGGGCGAGCGGCGCGGTGGGACAGGTCGCCGTGCAAGCGGCCAAACTCCTGGGCGCCGGCCGGGTCGTAGCGGCCGGACGCCACCCGGACGCCTTGCGCCGAGCGCAAGCACTCGGGGCCGACGCCACCGTCCAAATCGCCGCGGATGCCACCCCCGAAAAGCTGGCCGAAGCCTTCCGGGAAGCGGCCGACGGACCGCTCGACCTGGTTGTGGATCCCCTTTGGGGCCTCCCGGCGTTGGGTGCGTGCCTGGCCGCCGCCCAAGGCGGGCGGATCGTCAACCTGGGCCAGTCGGCGGGCGCGGAAGTCCCCTTTCCTTCGGGTCTTCTTCGCGGAAAAATGCTCACGCTCACCGGCTACGCCAATTTTTTCGTGCCAGCCCCAATCATGGGGGCCGCTTGCCGGCGGATGCTCCGGCACGCGGCGGAAGGCCGCCTCACGGCGGATTACGAGGTCATCCCCCTCACCGAGGTGGCCGTCGCCTGGCGGCTACAGGCTACGTCCCCGCACCGCAAGCTGATCCTCGATCCAAGCCGCTGAAGCGTTCAGTTCTCCGCGACGTTCAAAAGACGCCCCAAAACCTCCCCCCAAACGGCGAAATCTCCCAAGTGGCCGCGCAGGATGTCCGTCACCGCCGCCGCGGTAACGTCTTCGTAACCGTGGACGACCCTGGTCCTGAACTTGACCATCGGAACGAGCGCCTGGAATTGGCCCTCAGTAAGGGCGCCCTGGTCCCGCAGGATGATCAAGGCGTCCACGGCCGACTCCGGCGCCCGGTGGTAGACCTTGGCGCATAAATGGTAGGCGCTGTCAATGACCGCTTGGATGGCGGTCTGCAACATGTACTTGACGCCGGCGAAATTAATTTCTTCCGCCAGAAAGGCGGCCAATTCAGCCTCGTTTTTCCCTGCGGCTATTTTACTGAGCTTGTCAACCCGCTCCCGCAAGTAGCTTGTTTTTTCTTCCAACCTCTCCCGGCTGAAGCCTCCGTTCATGCCCGCAAGCCCTCCCTCCGGGCCGCGTGAAAGATCGCCAACGCATGGGCGTCGTCCTCATGCAAAAGCGCCGTTTTTTCAATAAAGTCAGTGACCACCCGATCGTCTTTTTCGTAACAAAGTTCACCACCGCGGATGGCCTTCCAGGCGAAATAGCCCGGGCGCAGGGTCAGGACGCTGAAGGGGTGACCATCCACCGCGCCCAAGGCCGCCTCCAGGTGTGCCTCCAAATGAAGTTCATCCTCCCGCGGGGCAAACAGGATCAGGCCCAGATCCAGGTCCGAATCGGGCCGGCATGGTCCCCGGCTGGATCCGAAAAGATACGCCCCGGCCACCGCAGGAAAGGCCGGGAGAACCTCCGCGATTTTGCCGAAGACTTTTTGCAGATCTACCGTCACCAAATCGGTGGACATAATGGTTCGCCAACTTTCCCGTTAGGCTTCGCGGGCCAGCCACCGCCTGGCCGCCTCCAGGCGGGCCAACACCTCGTCGGATCCTAAGGCCTCCATCAGCTCGAAGAGGCCCGGCCCCACGGTGAGTCCGGTGACGGCAAGGCGCGTCGGGTGGATGAGGGCGCCCCGGGACACGCCCTGTTCGGTGGACAGGGCGGTGTAGGCCGCCTCCAGGTCGGCGTGAATCCAAGGGGCCGCCACCGCCTCCAAGGACTGCGCCAGCAGCCCCAACCTCGCCCGCGCCTCCGCCCGGTCGGCGAAGTGCTTGGCGGCGCCCTTGGGGTCGTAGCTTTCAGGCCGCTGGAAGAACCAGGCCGCGCCCTGGGCCAGTTCGTCCAGGGTATCGGCGCGCTCGCGCAGCAGGGGGACGGCCCGTTCCAGCAGGGCGAGTTGCGCGGGGGAGGGGGCTCCGGGCAGGAAGCCGCGCCGGGCGAGGAAGGGCAGGGCGGCCCGGACCAGTTCGGCGGCGGTCATTTCGCGCAGGTACCGGCCGTTCAGCCAGCGGAGTTTCTTGACGTCGTAGACGGCGGCGTTCTTGCCGACCCGCTCCAAAGTGAACTGCTCGACCATCCGGGCCACGGGCAGCATTTCCTCGCCGCCCTCGGGCGACCAGCCCAGAAGGGTCAGGTAATTGACCAGCCCAGCGGGCAGGAAGCCCTCGGCGCGGAACTCCTGGACGGAGGTGGCGCCGTGGCGCTTGGACAGTTTGGAGCGGTCGGGGGCCAGGATCATCGGGACGTGGGCGAAGCGGGGCGGCGTGGCACCAAGGGCCCGGTAGACCAGCAGTTGCTTGGGCGTGTTGGACAGGTGTTCCTCGGCCCGGATGCAGTGGGTGATGCCCATGGACGCGTCATCGACGGCGCAGGCGAAGTTGTAGGTGGGGAAGCCGTCGGCCTTGGCGATGATGAAGTCGTCCAGGTCGGCGTGGGCGAAGACCACCCGCCCCCGGATATGATCGTCGACCAGGGTTTCGCCGTCGCCGGGAACGCGAAGGCGCAGAACGGGACGGCGGCCCCCGGCGGCCCGGCGCTCGCGCTCGGCCGGGGAAAGGTCGCGGCAGCGCCCGTCGTATCGAGGCGCCCGTCCCGCCGCACGGGCCTCCTCCCGGCGGACGGCCAGTTCATCCGGCGTGCAGTAGCAGGGGTAGGCCAGGTCCGCCGCGGCCAGTTGGTTCAAGCGGTCGCGGTAGATCTCCAGACGCTCGGACTGGTAATAAGGACCGGCGTCGCCGCCGATGTCCGGCCCCTCGTCCCAGGTCAGCCCAAGCCACCGGAGGCCGTCCAGGATGCCCTCCACCGATCCTTCTTGGAGGCGCGTCTGGTCGGTGTCCTCGACCCGGAGAACGAACGTCCCACCATGGTGGCGGGCGAACAGCCAATTGAAGAGGGCGGTGCGGGCGCCGCCGATGTGCAGGGCACCGGTGGGGCTGGGGGCGAAACGGACACGGACCGAGGACGGAGGCACGGACGAGGGCACGGACAAAAACTCCCCGCTTTTTGTAAATTGGAAAGGAAACCGAATCATTATAACCCAATTCGCCGGGAAGGAAAACTTGAAGGAAAACTTCAACGGTCCGGCGAAGCTTACCGGCGCCGGCAGCGGCAGACATTAATAAAAAGGGGGGCACTCGCCAATGCAAGAAAGGCTGGGCGCTGT
>JAJZBP010000120.1 GCA_021798855.1 Bacillota bacterium | reverse complement strand
CCTGTCCGCTTTCGTCAAAAACCTGGCCGACGCTCTCCATCCGTCGGGCTATCTGGTCACCGTGGACGTGGCCGCCAAGACCACGGACGCCCCTTCGCTCAACCCGACAGCCGTCGCCTACGACTACGCCGCCCTGTCCCGTTACGCCGACCAGGTGGACATCATGGCTTACGACTATCACGGTTCCTGGAGTGGTCCGGGTGCCGTCGCCCCCCTGCCCTGGGTCAAATCCTGTCTTGATTACGCCCTCTCCATCATCCCGGCGAAAAAAATCATGCTGGGGGTGGCCGCCTACGGGTACGACTGGTCTTACGCCGGCGTGCCCAGCGTCACCTCGACTCAGGCCATCGCTCTGGCCGGCAAATACAAAGCAACCATTCATTGGAACGCGGTTGCGTCCGAACCATGGTTCACCTACACCGATCCCTACGGCTACCGGCACACCGTTTGGTTTGAAGACGGCGCCTCAGTCGCTTTCAAAGTGGCGCTGGCTCAAAGCACGGGGATTGCCGGCTTGGCCATCTGGCACTTGGGCGGGGAAGACGCCGCTTTTTGGACGGATTTGAAATGGACAAACCAGGAACAATTATCCACAAAAAAATAATTCTTTTTTGTGCCTTCTTCGCCAAGGAACCAAACCTTCAGGTGGCGAATTGCCAAGAGAAGCAACGATCCCGGATGTTGCGTCAATCCGGCTGACACCTGGAGGCCTGACCTGAGTTTGGCACGCGGACAAAAGCGGTGGGAGCAATTGGTCGCAGGTTTCCTGCACCGTCCATGCCTGTGGATGGGCAAGAACCTCTCATCCCTCTACCATCAAGCCGTCTACGACCCGGTTACCGGGCTTTTCAGCCACCGTTATCTTCAAGAACAATTGGAATTGGAATTGTGCCGGGCGGAGCGTTTCGGCAGACCGCTGACCGTCATGCTGGCCGACGCGGACAACTTCCGCCTGCTGAACGAAGCCCACGGATACCGGGCCGGAGATCGCCTTCTGCGGCTTTTGGCCGGGATCATCACCGGAAGCTGCCGGGACAGCGACGTCGTCGGACGTTACGGCAGCGACGAATTCCTCTTTCTGCTGGCGGAAACCATCCCGGAGCAAGCCCTGACCTTGGCCAAACGACTGCTGGAAGCATGCCGGCGGGCCTCTTTCCAACCCGAGGTGGGAAGCGGACACCTACCGGTTTGCCTGAGCATCGGCATCGCCTCATATCCCGGCAACGCCACCAACCGCCAGGAATTGCTCACTCAGGCTCTGCGGGCTCTACAGCAAAGCAAACGCGAAGGCGGTAACCGGCTGACCATGGCCGACGCCCGGCAGGGCTTTGCGCCGGTCGCCAAGAGCGCATCCTACACCGCCCTGGAAGGTCTGCTCACGGCGGTCGACAACAAGGACCATTACACCAGAGAGCATTCCCAGTCGGTCGCCGATTACCTGTTCGCCTTGGCCTGCAAACTCGGCCTCCCCGAAGAAGAGGGGCAAAGGGCTTGGCTGGCCGGGCTTTTTCACGATGTCGGCAAAATCTGCATCCCGCAGGAGATCCTGTGCAAACCGGCACCTTTGAATCGCACCGAATACGAGGTGGTCAAACAGCATCCCCACATGGGTTGGCTGATCATCCGCGCCGTTCCTCAATTGGCCTCCATCCTGGACGGCGTCCTTTACCACCAGGAGCATTGGAACGGTGGAGGCTATCCCGAAGGGTTGAGCGGAAACGATATCCCTTTCCTGGCCCGGTTGATCGGTGTGGTCGACGCCTACACCGCCATGACCTCGGACAGGCCCTACCGCAAAGCCCTGGATAACTTGGTTTCCCTTACCGAACTGGAGAAGGCGGCTGGAAAGCAATTCGACCCGGAGGTGGTCCAAGCCTTCAGCCATCTGGTCGTTTCCGCCGGCATCAAACAAACCCATTAAGGGTGGAGGAGACGTGGTCCGTTGACTTCTCTTTTGTTTTCACCGTTTGCCTTGGGCGGTCTGGCCCTGAAAAACCGCATCGTCATGGCGCCCATGTGCCAATACCGGGCGAAAGACGACGGTTGCGCGACCATCTGGCATCAGGTGCATTACGGAGCGCGGGCGGTCGGAGGCGTGGGCCTTTTGATTGTGGAGGCCACCGGCGTCACCCCCATCGGGCGGATCACGGGGAATGACCTGGGATTGTGGAACGACGCTCAGGGCGAAGCCATGCGCGGGATCATCGCCTTTGCGCACACCCAGGGAGCCAAAGTCGGCATCCAATTGGCCCATGCCGGCCGGAAAGCCGCTTTCCCCCACCCGTTGGCCCCGAGCCCGCTTCCTTTCTCGCCCGACCATCCGGTCCCCGGCGAAATGGATGTCGCGGAAATAGACAAGGTGGTGGATTCCTTCGCCGAGGCCGCCCGGCGGGCGGTGGCCTTCGGCTTCGACCTGATCGAAATTCATGCCGCCCACGGTTATCTGCTCCACCAGTTCATCTCACCCCTCTCGAACCGCCGAACCGATTCCTACGGCGGAAGCCCGGAAAACCGAGCCAGAATCCTTTTCCGGGTGATGACCGCCGTCCGCGGACGAATGCCGGCAACCGTGCCCCTGTCCCTGCGCATCTCCGCCAGCGATTACGTTGAAGGTGGACTTTCTCCCGCCGATTGGGTTCCCCTGTTGGGTGACCTGCGAAAAAACGGACTGGATCTCTTGCACGTCAGTTCCGGCGGCCTCCTCCCGGTTACTCCTCCGGCCGTCTATCCCGGCTACCAACTCCCTCTGGCCTCAAGGTTGCGTCATCCGGGTCTTGCCCTGGCGGCCGTCGGCATTCTGGAAGATTATGCTTTGGCGGAAAACGCCCTCAACCAGGGACTGGCCGACCTCATCGCCTTGGGACGCGGCCTCCTGCGCGACCCGTACTGGCCGATTCACGTCGCGCGGCAGGCCGGACTGGCCGATCCGCCCGCCGGCGCGGGACCGGAAATACCCAAGCCTTACGACCAAGCTTACCGCGGAATTTCCCCTCGGCCCTGAGGGTGCCTCTCGACTGATTCTTTGACCATCGGGGTAACGGCGATCAGGGCGGCCATCCGTCCCGTGTGCCCCTTCTCCCCCCGGTGTGAGAAAAATAAATCCGTGCGGCAGGCGGTGCAAATCCCCGCCACCTGAATCTCCGTCACCCCCGCCGCTTCCAAATCCAACCGGTTGGCCCGAACCAAGTTCAGGCTCACCCCGGCGGCATCACGGGTGACGACTTCCCGTGGAAAAAGCGCCGCCACCTCCTCCCCAACCCGATAGCAGCATGGACCGATGGCCGGCCCGAGGGCGACCCTGATCCGTTCCGGCAAAACGCCCAATTCCTCCCGAAAGAGCTGCAACATCCGCCGCCCGATGCCCCCGGCCGTCCCCCGCCATCCGGCGTGAGCCAAGCCAACCATTCGCCCTGCGTCGTCCCAAAAAAATAAAGGCACGCAGTCAGCGAAAAAACCGACCAGGGGAAGGTCGGGCGCGGTCGTCAACAGCCCGTCCACCCCCGGCACAGCCGTGGACAGACTCAGCGCCCCGGCGCCCGCATCTTCAGGCCCCACCCGGACGACGGTGGTCCCGTGGATCTGTCGCGCCACGGCCCAATTTTCAGGCGGAAAAGCCAGGATTTCACCCACGACCCGGCGGTTTTCCCTTACCGCGCGCGGATCGTCGCCGACATGGAGGCCCAGGTTTAAACTGGCAAAGGGCGGCACGCTCACCCCGCCCCAGCGGGTGGTGAAAAAAGCTCGCACACAAGCGTCCTCTCTTCCCAGAGATTCGGGGCGCAAAAAAGCAAGTTCTCCACGGCTCCCGTGTCTCACCCAGGCGAATCCCACTGCAGCCACTCCCCTCCAGCAAGATGTTCGCCCCTCAGGGTTCTTCCCCCTCCGCCTGATCACCGATCTCCACCAAAATACAATCCGTGCCGAAACGGACGACCCTGTGCCAGGGGATCACGTAGTCCCGTTCCCGGCTGAAAAACCCCAGGAGCCGGTTTCCGCGCGGCACCACCAGGGCATTGACCGTGCCTTCCTCGAGGTCGACTTCCAAATCAGCGATGTTTCCCAGGCGTTTGCCGTCGCGCAGGTTGATCACGTCCTTGACCCTGAATTCCGAAGTCTTCAGCATCGGCCACCCACCCCTTTTTTGGTGATGCTGATTTATATGCGGGTGGGCAACAAGGATGTCCACCAACCTCCGACCACCTTTGCCCCTTTGCGGGACGAAACCTTGTTCGCCGCGGATGCCGCCGTCGGTTGGTCCGCCAGCTTTTTCAGAAACCACCATTCCAGTTTAACTTTAGATCGGTCAGGAGCCCCGGCAGGCAGTTTGCCCGGCAACGGTTCCGCAGGCGCCACCGCCACCGTGTAATCGGAGAGGCAAAGGGGCGGAAACAGGACGCACCACCAGTTTTGCCCTCTCCCCCGGCCCAGGATCACCCTCAGGGCCATATAATTACCGGCGGGAAGAACAAGGGCACCGTCAGCCTTGGTTGGAAAAAAAGTTTCCCCGAAAGCCAACCGCACTCCATAGCTTACGCCGGCCGCGCTCAGAACTCTCCGGACGGCGGTGCGCAACCGGCCCCGCTCGGCACCGACGATTGCGCGAACCTGTCCGGTATTTCCGGCCTCGCGCAGGAGGGGCGCCAACCGTTTCAAGACCTCCCGCCGCACCAGAAGCTTTACTTCTTGGTCCCGCGGCAGGTTGCTGGCGGCGATAACGTGCAAACGGATTATTCCCGGGGCGGCTTGGGTATAGGCCATCCCCGTGTTGCTCTGCAACGGCGCGGAAAAGAAAAACCCAAGGACCGCGCCCACTCCAACCAGGGCGTTGATCGTCAACCGCCCATGCCGTCCCGATTCTCTCCCCGCCGCCGCCCCCTTCTTAAACATATTTCCGCAACCGATTCAATGCCGCTTTCTCCAGCCTCGACACCTGGGCCTGGGAAATGCTGATTTCCTCCGCCACTTCCATTTGGGTCTTGCCCTCAAAAAAACGCATATCCAAAATCAGCTTTTCCCGGTCGGTCAGCTTATCCATGGCCTCCCGCACAGTTATGCTTTCCAGCCACTTGTTTTCCTCGTTCTCCTCGTCCTTCACCTGGTCCATGACGAAGATCGGATCGTTCTCATCGTGATAGATGGGTTCGAAAAGAGAAATGGGCCCTTGGATGGCATCCATCGCAAAGACAACCTCTTCCCGGGAGACCTGCAGTTGTTTGGCCACTTCGTCCAGGGTCGGTTCGCGGGACAACTCGTTGACCAGACTATCCCGCACCTGCAAGGCTTTATAAGCCGTGTCCCGCAAAGATCTGGATACCCGGATCGGATTGTTGTCACGCAGGTATCGGCGAACTTCACCGATGATCATGGGCACGGCATAAGTGGAAAACTTCACGTTCTGGCTTAAATCAAAATTGTCGATGGCCTTGATCAAGCCAATACAACCGATTTGGAAAAGGTCATCCATGTACTCGCCCCGGTTGTGGAAACGTTGCACCACACTCAACACCAGCCGGAGGTTGCCACCGATCAGTTCTTCCCTGGCACATTCTTCTCCTCGGCCCATCGCCTCGAACAAATTCCTCATCCGGGCATTGTTCAACACCGGCAATTTGGCGGTATCCACGCCGCAAATTTCCACTTTGTTGGCCAACATAAGGACACCTCCTACAGCGTAAAACTCTTGCTTTAGGATTATCCCCACTTGAAATGCCCTATATACAATTACAGGAAAAAAACGGCAAAAAAAGGAGCCGTTTCTCGGCTCCTTTTTGCTTTGTATTCATTCCATCTTTTTAATTTCCTTCCACAGCCTTTTGATAATCCGTTTTTCCAAGCGCGAGATGTAGGATTGGGATATCCCCAGCATGTCGGCCACTTCTTTTTGCGTCCGCTCCCTTTTATCCAACAGCCCAAAGCGCAGTTCCATGATCCGGCGCTCACGCCCGGACAACTTGGTCATGGCTTTGCGCAGCAGAACACGATCAACTTCTTCTTCCATGTTCTTGTATATAATATCGTTTTCCGTCCCCAGCACATCCGACAGCAGCAAGACATTCCCGTCCCAATCGACGTTCAACGGTTCGTCGAAAGACACTTCCGCCCGCAGGCGGGCATTCCGGCGCAAATACATCAGGATCTCGTTTTCGATGCACTTGGACGCATAGGTGGCCAGTTTGATTTTCTTGCTTGGGTCGAAGGTGTTCACCGCCTTGATCAGGCCGATGGTTCCAATGGACACCAGATCCTCGATGTCGATCCCGGTATTCTCAAATTTCCGCGCAATGTAAACCACCAACCGCAGGTTTCGCTCGATCAGCACACACCGCACCGAGCAGTCTCCCCCCGAAAGCTGTCCCAGGAGAAAACCCTCCTCGTCGCTGGAAAGGGGAGGCGGCAGAACCTCACTGGACCCGACGTAATAAAGGCCACGGGGGAAAAACT
>JAJZBP010000119.1 GCA_021798855.1 Bacillota bacterium | reverse complement strand
CCGTAGGTCCAGATGATCTTCCCCGTGCGTTCGCTGACCTCGTATACCTGACTGTGCGCGTCGGAATTGACGATCAGCGTTCCCTGCGGCGTGGGCGCGACGTCGTCCGGCGCCGGCACTTTGGCCGTCCAGATGACCTTGCCGGCGGGGTTGACCTCCAAAATCCGGTTTCCCGCCTCGTCGCAGAGGTAGACGTCCAAGCCTCCCAGCGGCCCCGCGGCGATTTTTTGTTTGGGGGAAGGCTTCGCCTTCTGCCCCGCCGGGAAGAGCCCGCATCCTCCCAACAGAACCATGGCCGCCAAGGCGGCCAACCCGATTTTCCTAAGCATTTTCGTTCCCTCCCATCATGAGCCTTTCCAACGAAAAAGGGGGTTATGTCCTAACCCCCCTAATTCGCCGCCATGCGAGCTATCCCTCTTTGCCCGGCAAACCTACCGCGCGGATTTCCCGCCTCACCCCTTGCGGCGCACCGCTCCCGGCTTGGCCACCACCTGGGTCAGCCGTCCGTCACGGTACCACGGAAAAGTCAAAAGGCCATCGTTGACACCACCGGCCTTGGTCTTGGCCTTATTGGCCGTAACATACCAGGACAAAACGCCGCACTCCCTTCATCCAAATTGCCCTGATATTTTATGTAATGTTGGCGACCGCTGCCACCAAACCTCTTTCCCCGGCGAGGTCTCCCTAGTATAATCGACCATGGAACGGAAAATTCGCTCGAGAGGCGGTTGACCCATGGGCTATACCGGCAATCCTTACCAATTCTATTATCAGATACCTCGTCCCGTCTTCGAGCACATCGCCTCGGGAATGATCTCCTGGGATCTGATCCTGGGCGCCCTGGCCGTCCTGACGGGATTCGTGGCTTTGCGGGTCTACGCCACCCGCTTTGCCGGCCTTGACCGCAAGGCCTACTACCGCACCCCCCGGCCCTGGTCGTCCGCCCACCTGGCCGCGGGCATCCTCTTTTGGCTCCTGCGGATCATCCTCTTTTATTTCCTGCTGGTGGACTTCCGGACCGTCCTCTCCCTCACGACCCTCGGCAATTTCTTCGTGTTTATGATTGCGGCCATCCTCTTGATCCTGGCCTTCATCCTCGGCCTGGTCGTCCGTTACCACTCCTACGGACCGCTTTGGACCACCCGCCTTTTATGGTCCCACGTCGGCCTCTCCCTGTTTTCCACCCTGCTGGCCTTCGTCAGCCTGATTCCACTGGACCTGGCCATGCACTCGTGAAAAACGAAAGAGCTCTCCACCCCAGGGGCGAAAGAGCTCTTTCGTTTTTATTCGGCCGGCTCGTCCAGCGGTCCCTCCGGTTTTTCCCCGCCGCAGGCGCAGGTCCGGCTTCCGCCGCAAGCACAACCCACTTCGCCGTGGTCGTGGCCTTGCCCGTGACCACCGCAACCGCAGCCGCCACCGCCGCCGCAGGAAGGGCCTCCCCTGAGCCGCCGGACGGCGAAATAGGCAATGGCGAATAAGGACAACAGTGCGATCAACCAATTCATCGTTTCACCCTCCCCAAATCGTCAAGTAGGCGGAAAGTCTCGCAAACTCACCCAGGTACATCATAATCCCCAGGCCCACCATAAGTGCCCCCGTCAACCCTTTGATCGCCGGCGTCAGGGGCCCAACCCTGCGGACCCAGGGCAGGATCTTCTCCAGGAAATAGGCACAGAGCAAAAAAGGCACGGCCAACCCGATGGCGTAGACAAGGAGCAAAAAGCCCCCGGCCCAAAGATCGGTCGCCTGGGCGGCCAGCGCCAGCACCGCTGCCAACACCGGCCCCACGCATGGGGTCCAACCGGCGGCGAAGACCATCCCCACGAGCAGAGCCCCGCCGCTTCCCAGCCGCAGGCGCTTTTCCCGCTGCAGGAAGCCGGGCGCAAGCCCCAGCATGGCCACGCCCATCAGCACGAGAAATATCCCTGCGGCCTTTCCCAAAACCACGTGGTTTAGGCGCAAAAATTGGCCGATGGCGGTGGAAGTAAGGCCCATGCCGACGAAGACCAGGGAAAAGCCAAGGACGAAGGCGGCCGCCCGCCCCAGCACCCGGGCTCTATCCGTGCTCCCTCCCGCCAGGTAGAGCAGGTAAGTGGGCACCAGGGGCAGAACACAGGGCGAGAGGAAGGACGCCAGGCCAGCCCCGAAAGCCGCCACCAGCCCCAGGTTCACTCCTCGTCCACCACGATCAGGGGGAGCAACAGTTTGCGCACGGTGAAGGAGGTGGCCAGAATGGCCGTGACCGCCAGCAATAACCTGCCCGCGGCGAAGAGCTGGAAAAGAAAGGTCAGGGCGGTGAACGCGTAAACCGGGATCAGCCACCAGCCCTCGCGGATGGCAAAACAGTGCGCTTCCTTCCCGCTGATCCCGGCCGCCCCGATGGCCGTTATCCCGGCCCCCAAAGGCAGGAGAAAACCGGACAGGGGCAGGAACAGGGCCAGCAGTTGCACGACGATCCCCACCACGGCCGAGGTGACGATGATCCGCTTCACCTTCCGATCCCAAATCAAGATGGTCAGGGCGCTCCCCAGGACGCCCGCGTCCCAAAGGCCGACCCCCCAAGGCAAAACCGCTATGTTCCAGAAGAAGCCCGCCGCCGCCAGGCAGAGGCCCGCCGGAATGAGGAGGAGGATCGCCCGGTAAAGACGGTCCTGGCGCCAGGTGTAGCGGATGGGCCCGCAGCCTTCCGGGATCTTGTAGTGGAGGAAGTTGCTTTCGTCCAAGGGGCTTCCCACCTCCCGCTCCAAACGTGGAGTGACGCTCACGGCTCCGTTCTTTACTCGCTTCGCGAAGGATCAAAGAGGATGCCTTCGCGGTCATACTAATATAGCATCCCCCGCCGGCCGCCGCAAATGTTCTCCGGGGGGAGAAGCAGGTTCAATGCATTCATGCGCAGGTTCATTTACGATATATGACAAACGCGCTTGGTGTATAATCACACGAAAGCTTGTTATCGCCAGGGCGAAGATGTACAATTTCGGCGATGTTGCCAAACGGTTTTGATGGCGATGTCAAGGAGGATCCGATGAAAATCGAAAGTATCCGCTTGAAAAATTTCAAGACCTTTAAGGATGCGGAATTTAACGATCTTCCAGCTTTTTGCGTTTTCGTCGGCGCCAACGGAACGGGGAAAAGCACGATCTTCAGCGTTTTCGGGTTTCTGCGCGATTGCATGATCGGTAATATCAATACCGCCCTGGCCAAATTGGGCGGAAATCGCGGCTTTCGGGAAGTCCGCAGTCGTAATGCCGACGGCGCAATTGAGATCGAACTTAAATTCAGGGATAAATCAGATACGCCTTTGACGACCTACTTTTTGCAGATCAACGAGAAAAAAGGCAGGGCCTACGTTGAACGGGAAATCCTCAAATACCGTCGGGGAAGCAGTGGTCAGCCGTGGCATTTCCTGGACTTTTCCAACGGAAAAGGTTCGGCGGTAACCAACGAACTCGATCAAATTACAGACATTAAAGACCTGCATCGTGAGGATCAGGTCTTGAAATCGACGGATATTCTGGCCATCAAAGGGTTGGCTCAATTTGAACGTTTTCCCGCTGTGGTGGCCTTGGGAAATCTGATTGAGAACTGGCACGTTTCCGATTTTCACATTAACCGGGCTAGGCCGGAACAGGAGGCCGGCTATGCCGAACACCTGTCCCGGGAAGGGGAAAACCTTTCCCTGGTGATCCAGTATCTGCACAGCCGCCACCCTAAAGTTTTCAAAAAGATTCTCAAGCTTTTGCAAAGCCGCGTGCCTGGCATCAACAACGTGGAAGCAAAAACGACGGAAGAGGGCCGCGTCTTGTTGAAATTCCAGGACGGCGCTTTTGAGGATCCGTTTCTGGCACGCTATGTTTCCGACGGTACGATTAAAATGCTGGCTTATCTGACCTTGTTGTATGATCCGGCGCCCCATCCTCTGCTTTGCGTCGAGGAGCCGGAAAATCAGCTATACCCAAAACTGCTTTGGGAACTGGCCGAAGAGTTTCGCTCCTACGCTGTGCGTGGGGGGCAGGTGTTCGTCTCAACCCACTCGCCGGATTTTCTGAATGCAGCCGGGGTGGAGGAAGTTTTCTGGTTCTTCAAAGAGGATGGTTATACCCAGGTGCGCCGTGCGGCCACAGATCCGCAGATTGTTGCCTATATGGACCAGGGAGATCAAATGGGCTATTTGTGGGAGCAGGGTCTCTTTACGGAAGCCGATCCTCAATGAAAACGATGGTTTTCTTCCTGGAGGAACCTTCAGCCAAAGAAATGCTGGAAGGATTGTTGCCGCGCATTCTGCCGTCGGGAATATCGATTCGTTATCTTGTCTTCCGGGGAAAGCGCGATTTGGAGAAAAACTTGGTCAAGCGATTGCGCGGTTGGTTGATGCCTAATTCGCTTTTTGTCGTCTTGCGAGACCAGGATGCCGGAGATTGCGTTGCGGTAAAGCAAAATTTGGTCGATCTTTGCCGGCAAGCCGGGAAAAGCGATGTTTGTGTTCGCGTGGCTTGTCGTGAGTTGGAAAGCTTTTATTTGGGAGATCTGCAGGCGGTGGAAAAGGGGCTTGAATTGCGAGGAATCTCGTCCCAACAAAATAAAAGCAAATTTAGAAATCCAGACACACTACCCCATCCCTCCAAAGAATTGTCAGGCTTGACAAATGGTGTATACCAGAAAATGGCTGGCTCTCGGGCGATCGGCCCGCACCTTGGCCTGTCCGAAAACACTTCTGCAAGCTTTGCTGTTTTATTGGCCGGAATACGGCGACTGGCCGCAGGCTGAAGAGCGAAAATTCGCCGGCTTGCGCCGCTGAAACCCGCTTCACACCTCACAACACTGGAAGGAGGTGGCTTATGCCCCTCGCGAAAGGCCTTTTGGACTTGCGCGGCCTCTGTTGAGCGGTGCCCATCATCCGCCTGAGCGAGGCGGTGCGCCGGCTGGCAGCCGGCGAGCAGCTTACGGTCGTCGCCAACAAGACCTCCATGTTGGCGGACATTCCCGCCTGGCTCCGGTTGACCAACAACCAACTGGACGGCATCGAACACCACGGGGACCTTTTCCGCATCCGCCTGACCCGCACGGCGGGATGCCGCCTGGCGGCGAAGGCAAGCACCGGAGAGATTTTGAAATAAGAACCGGGCGGTTAGGTTGTAAGCAGCCTGAGTTTAGCCATAACTTCCTCCACTTGGGAGAGGCTCCAAATTCCCCTCGCGAAGCGGGGGGAATGCCGCAGGCCAACCCTTCCGTGGCCTGGTGGTTAAGTTTTGCTCAATTCTTCGGCGGTAACCCTGGCTGTAGTGAGAATAGCTTTTAGGGTTCCCGGCGGAACGATGCCTTCGCTGTGCATGGCAACCACGGCGAATCGGGACGGGTCGTCTTGGTGACGGAGGACCAGATGACTGCCTTTTTGCCGATCAATGACAAAATCCATGCGCAGAAGCTTGGCTTTGAGTTCGGTCGCCGACAGGCGCGGCAACGGGGGCATCAGACGATGACCTCGGCCACCATTTCCACGTTTTCGGGTTGAGTCAGGCCGTGCTCCCGCATGTATTCCAGGGTGAGCAGAATTGCTTCTTTGGTGTTTTCTATGGTTTCACCCAGGGTTTTGCCCCCGCTGGTACAGCCGGGCAGGGACGGAACATAAGCGAAAAACTCGTTGCCGGATTGCTCCACGACGATGGCAAACCTGTTCATTGCTTGGACCTCCAGACGAAGGTGTCAGAACCATTATAACATGGTTCTGAAGATTCGATAAGATTTAAGGTATATTATGGCAAGGAGATCCCCGTGGCTGGCTGATGACCATGGGGGCCAGCCGCCACCTGACCCGCCCGGAGAACGCCGGTATCCTGCGGGAGCTGGAAGCGGAACTGGAGCAGCGCTGGCAGCGGGTAGGGGAACGGGTAAGGCTGAAGTCTTGCCCGTTTTTATTCCGCTTTGCATCCAGTCGTTGACATTCAGTAAGTATGGTTCTAAAATGGAACCAAAATGGTGCCAAGGAAGTTGAAGCATGGGTGGAGTAAACCTAACCTTAAAGAATATTCCCGTTGAATTCATGGACGGGCTGCGTAGACAAGCCAAATGCCACCACCGTTCTCTACAAGGCGAGAACATGACGATTCTGGAAGAAGGCATTCGCCCCGGCAGGCTAACTTTGGGCGAACTCAGGGCTGAAGTGTCGGAGCGGGCTTAAGCGCACCAAGTCCGGCGACTTGATCTCCTTGAAATTTTCCTCAAGCGCCGCCTTGTCGTGGTTGTAAAAGCGGATTACCTGCCGGGCCGTGAGATCGGTGCGGGTCGTGAACAAGAGGCGGCGGCCCAACTGGCGGCGGCGCTCCTCCACCAAGGGGTCTGGTGAAAAAGGCCCATATGCGTCGTTGCCCACTGTAGGTTGAGAACGGCAGGCCGTTCTCCGCCGAAACGGGAGCCTCCCCCAACGTGCCACCGGCACGTTGGGC
>JAJZBP010000118.1 GCA_021798855.1 Bacillota bacterium | reverse complement strand
GGCTCTTGCCGACTCCCTTGTGGAACCACGGCCGCAGAGGCTCGTCCGCCAGGGGCTCCGGCTGCCACTCTCCTGATGATACGACAATGACATTGACAGTTGGCAAATTGATGACAAATTAAGTGGTCAGCTACAATGCGCCGCCGTTCCAACGGAGAATGATCACCTCCCTGCCGAATCCTCTTCCCAATCTGTCCTTTCCAACCCGCACACTCATTAACCGGCCTTCACCGAGTTCTTCCGACTTTTCTCGCCTTCCCAAAGGACCGCCCCCCTCAGACCTCCCGGACCACCTCGCCCGACCAGCGCATAAACTTGCCCGAAGCCCGGGCCACCACCCCCGCGACGGTGCGCAGTTCGGCGCCGGCCTCCGCCAGCCTCCCCCTGATCTCACCCGCCCTTCCCTCCAACTCCAGCCGCTCGCCCACCGGCACCGGCCGGAGGTAGCGGACGTTCATCTCCGCCGTCAGCCCCAAAAACCCGGCGCTCTCCAGGGCATACCACATGGCCTCGTCCAGCAAGGCACCGGCGACGCCGCCGTGGGCCATGCCGAAAAAGCCCTGGTAGACGTCGGCCAGGACCAATTCGGCCACCGCCAGCCCCCCTTCCCGCCGGAAGGACAGCCGCAAGCCGATGGGGTTGGCCTCTCCGCAAACGAAGCAGCGGCGGTTGTCCCGCAGGGGAAGGCTCATCCGTTCCCCACCAGGGCCGCGGCCCTGGTCCTCCCCTCCCGCAGGATCCGCTCCCGGTCCAGAGTGTGGTATTCCCCGCCCGAGTAAACCACCCTCCCGGCGATGATCACCGTTTCCACGTCGCCGCCGGTGGCCGCGTAGGCGGCCAGGGAATAAAGGTCGTGGGCCGGCGTCAGGTGGGGCCGGTCCGTGGACAACACAATCAGGTCGGCCAGGAAACCGGGCCGGACCTGGCCCAGTTCGCCGGCCCGCCCCAAGACCGCCGCGCCGCCCACCGTGGCCAACTCCAGGGCCTGGCGGGCACCGAAGGCCGCCGGATCGCCGCTCGTCCCCTTGGCCAGCCAGGCGGCCAGCTTGATCTCCTGGAACAGATCCAGGGTGTTGGTGCTGGCCGCCCCGTCGCTGCCCAGACCCACGGCCACCCCGGCCCGCCGCAGGGCCAGGAGCGGCGCGATCCCGGAACCCAGTTTCAGGTTGCTGACCGGATTGTGGGCCACCCCCACGCCCTTCTCGGCCAGGATGCCGATGTCGGCCGCGTCCAGGTGGACGCAGTGGGCGGCCAGGGCCGGGACGTCGAACACACCCAGCCGCTCCAGGTGGGCCACCGGCGAGCGGCCGTAAAGCCTTCGGATTTCCTCCCCTTCCCCGGCGGTCTCCGCCAGGTGGATGTGAATCCCCAGACCCAACTCTTGCGCCGCGGCCACCACCCGCTCCAGGTAAGCCGGAGGGCAGGTGTAGGGGGCGTGGGGGCCGAGCATGACGGTGATCCGCCCGTCGCCCCTCCCCTGCCAAGCCTCGGCCAAAGCCAATCCCTCGGCCAGGGCTTCCGCCCCATTCGGCGCCCCCCCGATCAGTCCCCGGGAGAGGAAGGCCCGCATCCCGGCATCCTCGACCATCTGGGCCACCCGGTCCATAAAAAAGTACATGTCGGCAAAGCAGGTCGTCCCCGAGGCGATCATCTCCAAGATGGCCAGCCCCGTTCCCCAGTAGACGTCGTCCCCGGTCAGCCGCGCTTCCACCGGAAAAATGCGTTCGGTGAGCCAGGGCATCAGCGGCAGGTCGTCGGCGTAACCCCGTAGCAAATTCATGGCCGCGTGGCTGTGGGTGTTGATCAGCCCCGGCAGGACCAGGTGCCCGCCGGCCTCCACCGTCCGAGACGGACGAAAATCGGCCGGGACGGCTCCCGCCACGCCGACCGCCAGGATCCGGTCATCCCGGACCGCAATGTCCCCCCGTAAAGGTTCCTCCCCGGCAACCATACTGAGGATGGTTCCTTCCCGGATCAGCAAATCTCCCAAATCCGCACACCGCTCCCTTCGGGTACTCTTTTCCAGCAAACGCCTAACGGTTCAGGCTGGTGGCGTGGCCAAGCCGGGGCCAGGGTGATGGTTTGGAGGCGGCCCTGTTTGAGCGCCGGATTCTTCATGGCAATTCTCCCGAAATATCCCGGCGGCCATAAATAGTGAGACGAACGGAGTCGCCAATTATGGCCAATTCCGGACGCCGCTTGGCAATCGCTTCGCACCGGCGGACCATGACCAGGAAACCTTCACCGCGCCCTTCCATGTAGGCACGGTTGGTCAAAGGGCTTTCGTATTCCCGCAAAAACCCGGCCAACAGTTGATTCCGGCGAATTGGCTGCGCCCCCAGGTACAGGGCTTCGGGGGTAAGAGTGTTATACAGCCTTCCCGGATTGCTGATCTCGATCCGGTCTTCGAAGAGAAACACCCGCACTTGGGCACTCCGGATGGCATAATCCCGGTGAACCAAGGCGTTCACCACCGCTTCCTGCAATACCCGCAAGGAGTAAACCGGCTGATCCAGGCGCCCGAAACCGTCCTTCGTGGCTGGAACAGGCACCAGGGGCGAAACGCGGAGATATTCCACGGTTCGCTCAATCTGTTCAACGACGGAGCCATGGATCTCTTTGGCGTCAAGTTGGTTATCGGCATCCGGTTGTGAACCTCGATAGGCGACTATATCAACATAGGCACCGGAGAGGTATTGTGCCGGTCGCGAAGAAAAGAGCAAAATGCCCAAAGCCGTTGGCCGCAATTCCCCCGCTTCATCGGTAGTGGCCAATTTGAGATTTTCCAGCAAGTGTTCCACGCTGACCTCGGAGCCTTCCAATGGGCTATTGTATCTGTGCTCGTAATACTCCGCGAAGCGGGTGGGGGTGATGGCGCCGACAGGTGCCGTGTAAACCGGGCGCTCTTCGAACGGCAACATCATTCCCCGGCGTTCAAAGAGCCGGGATTGCTGATCCAAACTCATCCGGTGGCAGTGGTCGGCGATTCGGTGGTAAGGACGCTCACCTTTGGGAGCGTGGACACTAAAAAGTGATTTCTTTATTTCCAGCTTGAGGCATAGTTTCGGCGCTCCCGAACGATTCGGCAGCCAAAGACTATCCAGAAGCAGAAGATGGCCCAAGGGAGGCTCCATGTTGTTTTCGCTGACATTGACGATGAATTGTTGAAGAGCTTCCATCCGGTCTTCGAGCAGCCCGACCCGTTCCCCGTCCCGGCGCACTCCAAAGACGATTACCCCGCCCTCCGTATTGGCAAAACACGATAGGTCCTTCGCCAACTCTTGGGCGGCCCGTCCTTCACCCTGCGCAAATCGAATCTCCTTACCCTGGAAGATAATCTCTTTAAAATCAAGGAAGGAGTCTTCACCAGCTTCGATCTCCCCAAGGAGTTGATCGGTGGTGTCGTACAGGGGGAACTCCTCCTAAGCCTTCAATTTCTCAAGGCGTGCCGAAATGCTTCCGCTTTGCCTTCCATTAACCTCGCCCTCGCTTTACGAATGCTTACCGCCGAAGGCGGCCCGCCAGCCACATTTGTCATTATCCCATACGCTTATTTTATCCGAAAAACCGTGATTTGGAAAGGAAGCGATTGACCGCTCCGCACAAAAGCCGCGGGTCCTCCCGCGGCTTCCTCATCCAAGCTTACTCCAGCCGCCAACTGCCCAGGTAGGCGACCTGCTCCGGCGTCAGCCGGTCGATGCGCAGGCCGCGACTGGCCAGGAAAAGCTCCGCCACCCGCCGGTCCATCTCCTCCCCGACCGCCACCACGCGCCGGCCCAGCGACGGCCCGTGTTCCCGCACGTACAGGACGCCCAGGGTCTGCAGGGCAAAGCTCAGGTCCATGATTTCCACCGGGTGGCCGTCCCCCGCGGCCAGGTTGACCAAGCGCCCCTCGGCCAGCAGGAAGAGGGAGTTGCCGGAGGGCAGTTGGTACTCGGTGACGTTGGGGCGCACCTCGCGGTGCGTTTTGGCCATCCGGCCCAAAGCGGCAACATCGATCTCCACGTCGAAGTGGCCGGCGTTGGCCAGGAGGGCTCCATCGTTCATCGCCGCGAAGTGCTCCTCCCCCAAAATCCCGTGGCAGCCGGTGACGGTGACGAAGACCTCTCCCACCCGCGCCGCCTCCAGGGCGGGCATGACTTCCATGCCTTCGAGCAAAGCCTCGCAGGCCCGGACCGGGTCGGCCTCGCAGACGATGACGTTCGCGCCCATCCCCTTGGCCCGCAGGGCGACCCCCTTGCCGCACATGCCGTAGCCCAGGACCACGACCCTCTTCCCGGCCAGGAGGAGGTTGGTGTTGCGCATGATCCCGTCGATGGTCGACTGGCCGGTGCCGTAGCGGTTGTCGAAAAGATGCTTCATCCGGGCGTCGTTGACCGCCACCATGGGAAAGCGCAGGGCGCCGTCCCTCTCCATGGCCCGGAGCCGGTTGACGCCGGTGGTCGTCTCCTCGCACCCCCCCAGGCAATGCCCCGCCCATTGGGTTCCGGTGGTGTGCAACAGTTGGGTGACGTCTCCCCCGTCGTCGATCAGCAGGTGCGGTCCGTTCTCCACGGTTTTTTGCAAAAAATCGTTGTATTCGTCGGTGGTCGTCCCCCGCCAGGCAAAAACCCCCACGCCCTGTTCCGCCAGGGCGGCCGCCACGTCGTCCTGGGTGGAGAGGGGGTTGGAGCCGCAAATGCGGACCTCCGCCCCTCCCGCCCGTAGGGTCAGGGCCAAAACGGCCGTCTTGGCTTCCAGGTGAAGACACAGGGCGAGGCGCAGCCCCTGCAAAGGCTTGTCTTGCTCCAGCTCCCGGCGCAGCCCGGCCAGCACCGGCATGTGCCCCCCGGCCCAATCGATCTTGCGCCGGCCGGCGGGGGCCAGGCTTTCGTCCCTAATGATTGACAAAACAATCAGTCTCCTTGCTTAGCAGCGGCATTTCTTGTCCACCGGCAGGCCGGCGGCGGTTTTCAACAGCAGGTCCAAGACTCGGCCGGTTTGGGTGGCCATCAGGTCCAGCACCTCCTGGTGGCTGAGGGACGTGGGCGAAATGCCGGCGGCGAAGTTGGTCACGACGGCCACCGCCGCGTAACAAAGGCCCAGTTCCCTGGCCAGAACCACCTCGGGCAAACCGGTCATCCCCACCAGGTCGCCTCCCAATTTGCGGTAGGCGGCGATCTCGGCCGGGGTCTCGAAGCGGGGTCCTTCCGTGCCCACGTAGCAGCCGCCGTTTACGAGGGAGATCCCCATCTCCCCGGCCGCCCCTTCCAGGGCGGCCCTCAACGCCGGACAATAGGGTTGGGTGAAATCGGTGTGGACCACTTCGTTGTCAAAAAAAGTGCCGGGGCGACTCCTGGTGAAATCCAAAAACTGGTCGGGCAGGACGAATTCCCCCGGCCGGAAAGCCGGATTGAGGGAACCGACCGCCGCCGTGGCCAGCACGCGGCTCACCCCGAGTTCGCGCAGCGCCCAGACGTTGGCCCGGTAGTTGACCCGGTGGGGCGGAATGGAGTGGGCGCGCCCGTGGCGAGCCAAAAAGGCCACCTTTCCCCCCTCCAGGAACCCGGTGGTGACCTGAACCGGGCCGTAGGGGGTCTGAACCGTCTCCTCGGCGCTCCCCTCCAACCGGGACGGGTCATAAATGCCGCTGCCGCCGACCACGCCGACCACCGGTTTTCCCCCGGCCCCTATTCCGGGGAGACCCATCGGTCGCCGGCCCGGCGGTAGGCCACGATTTCCTCGGGCCGGAAGAACAGGCCGATCTCCCTTTGGGCGGCCTCCACCGAATCCGACCCGTGGATCAGGTTGAAGGCGATGCTCAGGCCCAGGTCGCCGCGGATGGTGCCCGGTGAGGCCTGGGCCGGGTCCGTGGCACCCATGCTTTGGCGGACGGCCGCGACCGCGCCGTTCCCCTCCCAAACCAGAAGCGCCACCGGGCCGCTGGTGATGAAGGAAACCACGTCGCCGAAGAAGGGCCGCTCCCGGTGCTGGGCGTAATGCTCCTCCGCCAGGGACGGGGACAACTGCTGCAGTTTGAGGGCGCAAAGGCGCAGGCCCCTTCTCTCCAAACGGGCGATGATCTCGCCCACCAGCCCGCGCTGCACGCCGTCGGGTTTGATGATCACCAAACTACGTTCGCTCAAAAGTTCAACTCCTCAGGTGTGTTTCCGGGTTTTGGGCGGTGCGCCCAAGGCACAGAAAAACCGTTCCTGAAAACTCGACAATACTTGCAGTTTCCCGCTCGCAATTGTCAAGACGCCGGGCGAACAGTTTTCCCGACCATTTGCACCGGGGAATCTCGCCCCGGAGCCGAAGCTAAACCATCCCACGGCGGGCCTTGCCCAGCGGGGGGCTGAGTAGGTGCCGCCGAGGATAGGGGTATTCCCCTGCCTCGACTTCCCTCGGAGGGACGCCGACCACGGACTTTCTCTGCCCGTAGCCTTCGGGATACACGACTCCAGTCACTCCAGACGTG
>JAJZBP010000117.1 GCA_021798855.1 Bacillota bacterium | reverse complement strand
GCCAGCAAGTGCTTTTCGCCTCTTTCAGAATTGTTCCAAAAACCGCAGGTCGTTTTGGAAAAAAACCCGCAGGTCATCCACACCCAGTTTCAGCATCGCGATACGCTCGATCCCCATCCCGAAGGCAAAACCGCTCACCCGTTCCGGATCGTATCCCCCCGCCGCCAAAACCCTTGGGTGAACCATGCCGGCGCCGAGGATCTCCAACCACCCCGTGCCCTTGCAGGTGCGGCATCCACGTCCGGCGCAAATGGCGCAGGAAACATCGACCTCGGCGCTCGGTTCGGTGAAGGGAAAGAAACTGGGCCGCAACCTGATGCGCGTCCCTTCGCCGAACATCTCCCGGGCGAAGAGTCCCAAGACCCCCTTCAGGTTAGCCAAACTGATGCCTTCGTCCACCAGGAGACCCTCAACCTGATGAAAGATGGGCGAATGGGTGGCGTCGGCCTGATCCCTCCGGTACACCCTGCCGGGAGCGATGATCTTGACCGGCAGCCGCGGGCAGGTCTCCTCCATGCTTCGGATCTGCACCGGAGACGTCTGGGTGCGCAGCACCCAACCGTCGCCGAAGTAAAAAGAATCCTGCATGTCCCGCGCCGGATGGCCAGCGGGCATGTTCAAAGCCTCGAAGTTGTAGTATTCGCTTTCGATCTCCGGCCCCTCGGCGACCGTGAAACCCATTCCCAGGAAGATTCCCTCGATTTCCTCCTGGATGCGCCGCAACGGATGTGCTCCGCCGCGGGTCACCACCCAACCCGGCAGGGTCACGTCGAAAGCCGCCCTCGGCCTTGGCCGGCCCTCCTGCAACTCCCCGCGCCTGGTCGCCAGCTTCGCTTCCAATTCCAGCTTCAACCGGTTGGCGGCCTCGCCCACCACCGGACGCCGAACGGGATCCACCGTCCCCAACCCCCGCAAAACCCCCGTCACCAGCCCCCTTTTCCCCAAATAGCGCACCCGGACCTCCTCCAACTGCGCGGCGTCTTTGGCCGCGGCGATCTCCTCCCCGGCGGCATCCCCCAAACGCGACAACTGCTCCAGCATGTCAATCCTGCTCCTCCCAAAAAAATAACGTCCCCTTCCAGGGACGAAATACTCCGCGCTACCACCCTCATTAAGCCGCAACCCGGCGGCTCCTCTCCAACTCCCCGCTAACGGAGGGAATCCGGCCTCCCCTACCGGTTGCCCACGCCTCCGACCACCCGGAGACCCTTCGCCAACCTTTCAGGGCGCAACTTTGGAAGTGAATTCGACCACGCACCCCCTGGGGACGCTCTCAGGCGCGGCATCCCCTCCCTGCCGAGAGCGGCTTCCGGTCTACTGGTCTTCCGTCATCGCTTTTGGCGTCATTGCAAAGAAAGGCGGCGATAAAACAGGTAGGCGCTCACTGACCCCGTGCACTCAAATAACCTCCAAAAAAAGTGCGGGGGCATCAAGTCACGTCCTTTCCGCCCTTTGGGAGAGCTTCGCATCCGGCTCACTCGCGTCTGAATTATAGCACAAGGAACCGCCGTTGACAAGCCGCCCCCCGACGATCTGCACCGGCACATCCAGCGTGATCACCTTACCGTTCACCTGCGCCGTGGTGGAACCGAAGGAAAACATTGAAGGCGGCAAAATCAACGATGACGCCGCTGCCCGAGCCACCGAGTCCGCCGCTCTCTTGCCAGGTGCCCGCGTCGCCCGTCGCCGAGGCGAAAACACCGGCCCGGTGGTTGATCATGACCGCGGCGTAAAGCTTGCCGTTCCAAGGGTACAACCGGGTCAACTGGGAATTCGGGTCGATAGAGGAAGCGTCGAAAACCTTCTCGAAAGTCGTACCGGCGTAGGGCATGCGCCAGATCTGCGCACCCGTCGACGTCCACACTCCGGCGTAAAGCATTCCGTTGTAGACAGTTGGCCCGTTCAACATCACGTTGGAACCGGGCTGCCACCCGCTCCCCGGACCGTTGACCAGGCTCCAGTTGCTGCCGTCGCCGGAGCGGTAGATCCCGGGACCGTTGGCGCCGAAATCCTGGGTTCCCAGGTAGAGGTGGCCGCCCCCCAGATCCGTCGAAGCCACGCCGATAATCACATGACTGGAGTTTGGCAGGTTCAGCGGAACCTGTGCCCATGAGCCGGGATCGCCGGTGGCGGATCGCCACAGTTGCGCGGGACCGGTGTTGGGAACCAAACCCCCGCCGGAACCGCTTCCCGGACCCGGCCCCATCCCGGCCCACGGCCCAGGCCCCGGTCCCCCGCCCGGACCCGGTCTCATCCCGCCGGAACCGAAGGAGGTGCAGATTTGGCTATTACCGACTTCTCCCTTGTTCGCCCGGCCGCCGCCGCCCGCCGACCGCATGGTGGCCGCGTACAACCGCCCGTCGAACGGCAGCAACACGGACACGTCCGTATTGCCGGGATCCCCAAAGCCGCCGCGGGCAACCTCCTGCCGGTTGCCGGAAGCGGCCACCGGCGCGAACGTCATGCCGGCCGTTCCGCCGGCAACCACGACCACGGCCAGCGCCGTCGCCCAAGCCCAACACCGTCGCAACATGAGACCGCCTCCCGTGGCTCGGGTTGGAGATAAGGCTACAAAATTTCCTTTTTCCGCTTAAAATTACCACAATATTCTCAATTGCGTCAATGCCCGCAATGGACTGTCCACCGTCCGGCGAACCGGGAATTTCACATATATTTTACTTCCAGGTCATCTTGTGGGCACAAGCGAAGGGTACACTCTCCACGAGCCGAACAACAAGGTTCCAAGGAGGTTTTACATTTGCGCGGCAAACATCTTTTGACCGCCGGACTCGGAGTGACCTTGGCCCTCTCCATCTTTGGCGTCGCCTTCGCCCAAAGCGCCCCCACTTCGGCAACGACCGGCGGGACCTCGACCACGGCCCAGACGTCGGCCAACACCGGCCATGGCGGGCGAATCGCCGCCATCCTGGCTCATGACTCTGGGAAGACGGCAACACAGGTGATGGCCCTGAAGACGCAGGACAAAACCTGGAAGGCCACCGTCCAAGCCCTGGGAGTCAACGTCCAAACCTTCGCCAAACAACTGCGCTCCCTGCGCCGCGCTCCCCTGCGCGCAGCGGCCGTCGTCCAGGTTCTCGCCAAGGCCACGGGCAAGACCACGGCGGAGATCCGCGCCCTGAAGAAGGGTAAGACTTGGACCACCGTCGCCCAGAGCCTCGGGCAGAACCTGCAAACCCTGCAGCCCCAGATCCAGGCGGCCCTGCGGGTCAGAATCACGGCCAAGAGGCAACGGGAATTCCTGCTCCACTTCCTCGCCAAGAAATCCGGCAAGACCGTGGCCGAACTCCGGACGCTCCTGCGGACCGACAAGACCATCCCGGCGGTGGCCACCGGCCTCGGCATCCAGAAGAGCGAATTGGCGCAGGCCCAAGCCGCCGCACGGGCGGCCGCCTTCCGCGGCAAAATCCGCCTGAACGTCGCGGTCAGCGTCATGGCCAAGGCTTCCGGCAAGACCACGACCCAGGTGCGGGCTCTGAAGACGAAAGGGGTCAAGTGGTCGCAGGTGGCCTCCGATCTCGGCCTCAACTGGACCACCGTCGCCAAGGAAATCAGGGCCGGCGTCCGGGGACGGTTGGCGGCTCGCCTGCGGAGCCGGGACACCGCGGCATTTTTGGCCAAATTAAGCGGCAAGTCGCTGTCCCAGGTGTTGGCCGCGAAGGGCAAGGGCATGACCTGGGTGAACGCGGCCCACGCCCTGGGCATCAATTAGCCGCTGGCAAATAGCGGAGAAAACCCGGAACCCGGGCAGTTTCGGGTTTTCCCGCGTCCGAAAGGAGACCTGAAATGAAAAAGCTTCTGGTATTGGCGACGGCGGGCGCCTTCGGCCTCCTCGCCTTGGCCGGATGCGGCAAAACCGCGTCCCCGGCCCGGCACCACCATCATGCCAACCCGGTACTGATCGTCGGCATCCTGGCCAAGGATTCGGGGAAAACCACCGCCGAGGTCCGAGCCCTGAAAACGAAAGGAGTCAAGTGGACCCAGGTGGCGACCAACCTCGGCCTCTCCTGGTCGAACGTGAAAGGGCAACTGAAAGCCGCCCGCGCCAAATAAGCATAATCCGGCCCTCGCCCTTTTAACGCCGCCGTTCCTGTGGCGTTCTCCCCCCCGTCCCTCCCGCGGGCCGCCGCCGAGCGGCACCGCCCCGGCCGAGGCCGACCCTCCCATGGTCGGCCTCGGCCTTTTCCTTCCTCGTCCTTCATCCCCCTCGGCGCGCGATCTCGTACAGGATGACGGCGGCGGCCACGCCGGCGTTCAGGGACTCAACCGGCCCCGGCGTGGGAATCCGCAGGGAACGGTCGGCGGCAGCCACGGCCTCCTCGGACAGCCCCTTCCCCTCGTTGCCGATCCAAACGGCCACCGGTCCGGTCAGGTCGGCCTCCGGCAGGGCCACCCCGCCCCGCGGACCGGCGGCGAAGATCCGGTAGCCGACACCACGCAAAAGGTCCATCCCCTCTTTGCCCCCCCGGGGCAGAAAAACCGGCGGAAACCGGAAAAGATAACCGGCCGTCGCCCGCACCACTTTCGGGTTGTACGGGTCCACGCTTCCAGGGCACACGACCACTCCGGCGCCGAAGGCGGCCGCCGCCCGGATGACCGTCCCCAGGTTGCCCGGGTCCTGGATTCCGTCCAGCGCCACCAGCGTTCGCCGGGTCGCCGCAACCGTTTCCCAGGACGAGGAGGGAATCCTGGCCACGGCCATGATCCCTTGGGGAGTCTCGGTACAGGACAAAGCGGCTAACTCCTTCGCGGAAGTCTGGAGAATCGGCACTCCGGCGGGAACCGCCGCCAATAACTCTGGGCGCTCGCCGGCGAAATCCGGGGTATACAGTACCGCTTCCAGCTTGGCCACCGTCAGGGCCTCCTCCACCGCCCGGCGTCCTTCGACCAAACAAAGGCCAGCCTCTTCCCGCTCCCTCCGGCGTCCCAAGCGCCGGACCAAACGCTGCAAAGCCCCCAAAGACGAAAAAGACCCCCGCGGGGTCTTTTTATCGTTCGCCATCGCGTGGTCAGCGGGCGGCTCTGGCCTTGGCCGCCAACTGGCTGAAGGCATTGCCGTCGCGCGCCGCGATGTCCGCCAGCATCTTCCGGTTCAAAGTGATACCGGCCCGCACGAGGCCGGCCATCAGTTGACTGTAGGAAAGGCCGTTCAGTCGGGCAGCGGCATTGATCCTGGTGATCCAAAGCCGGCGCATGTCTCCCTTACGCTTGCGCCGGTGAACCAGCGCATAATGGAGGGCGTGCATGACCGCCTCGTTGGCCGGGCGAAACAGTTTGCTCCGCGCCCCCCAATACCCGCGGGCCAACCGCAGGATCTTCTTGTGGCGCCGGTGCGCCGTTACCCCTTTTTTGATTCGCAACCGCTGCTTCCTCCTTCTGACTCCATAACCCAAACCACGAACGGGCCACCCGGCCTTCCGGCCCCGGCGGCCTCCCCAACCGAACCTTCCGGCCTCAGCCCCGACGGACCACAGCCCGGAACCTAACCGTAGGGCAAAAGACGTCCGATCCTACCCAAATCCGTCTGATCCAAAAGACCCGGCCGACGCGCCGGCCGCTTGCGTTTGGCGCTTTTCCCCTCCAGCAGGTGGCTGTGCCCCGCCCGCTTGTACACCACCTTGCCCTTGGCCGTCAGCTTGAAGCGTTTGGCCGCGCCCCGGTGGCTCTTCATTTTAGGCAAAATTGCCGCCTCCCCTGCGTAAAATTCTTTATTGAACCGAACCGGCGCTCTTGGGATTCAGGATCATCACCATGTTTTTCCCCTCAACCTTGGGGGAACGCTCCATCACGGCGATTTCCTTGACCTCGTCGGCCAAACGGTCAAGCACCTGCCGCCCCAGTTCGGCGTGGACGATCTCCCGTCCCCGGAACATGATGGTGGCTCGCACCTTGTCGCCCTCCCGCAGGAAACGCTCGGCGTTCTTCTTTTTGACGTTGTAGTCGTGTTCTTCGATGTTGGGGCGCATCTTGACTTCCTTGATGTTGACCAGTCGCTGTTTTTTCCTGGTTTCCTTTTCCCGCTTGCTCTGCTCATACTTGAATTTGCCGTAATCCATGATCCGGCAAACCGGCGGCTTGCCCAACGGCGCGACTTCCACCAGATCCATCCCCCGCTCACCGGCCAAGCGAACGGCCTCACGCCCCGAAAAGATCCCCAGCTGCTCACCTTCCGCCCCGATGACGCGAACTTCCCTGGCCCGGATCTCGTCGTTGATCCGCAGGTCTTTGCTGATTAACCTTCCCCCCTTGAAAACTTAAATCGACGCGGCCCACCAACAAATTCTTTACATTTAAACACCCCATCCAGGGGCTCTGGTGAAAAAAACCCATCTGCGTCGTTGCCCACTGTTGGTTGAGAACGGCAATCGGAACCCCTCCATTTCCAAGGAAGGAACGGCAAGCCGTTCCTTGAACCCGGGAACCTTCCCCTCATGCCATCGG
>JAJZBP010000116.1 GCA_021798855.1 Bacillota bacterium | reverse complement strand
CATGCCCAACTTCCTGACCCTCGGAGAGAGGAAAAGGGTGAGCGAGGTTCTCGCAAGACAAGGGGAATTGAGTGAGAGTCGTTCCTTTCGTTTTCTCTCGCGCCTGTTGCTGAAAGGGATTGGGGTGCATCACGCCGGCCTCTTACCCAGGGTGAAGGATCTGGTGGAGGAACTTTACGAAGACAATCTGATAAAGATTCTGTATTGTACAGAGACCTTCAGCGTGGGTTTGAATTTTCCGGTGAAGGCGGTTCTCTTTGATTCTTTGCGTAAATTCGACGGGCGTGATTTCCGTTCCCTAAAGGTTCACGAGTTTTCCCAGATGTCCGGGAGGGCCGGGCGCAGAGGGATGGACCGGATGGGCTACGCCATTGTTTTGGCCGATCCAAAATATCTCGTCGAACTGGTGGACTACCGGGAAAGGCGACCGGAGGCTTTACGCAGCCAGTTTACCCTTTCTTACAATACGGTGCTGAACTTGATTCGAGCCCATGCCCCGAAGGACATACCTCTGATTCTGGCGGGGAGCTTTGCCACCTATCTGCGAGGAAAGGAATATGGAGAGAAAAGCGATCTATTGCACCAAGCCGAAATCGAGATACGGCGTCTGGAAGAATTGCGACCGTCATGCCGGAAGGAAACGGATTGCCCATTGGCCATGGCTGAAGCCAGACGGGATCTTTCCGCCGCCGAAACCGCCTGGAGGGTTATGGGGGCAAGGAAAAAGCGGGGGAAAAAAGGCAAGACGCTGCAACGAGAGATGGGCGCCTTGCAACGTGCCCTGGCGGTGCAACCACGTTCCTGCACCGTTCAAGGCGACGATTCCGGCGGGCAGATCTTCGGGCGTTTCGGCGCCGTCCAACCGGATGGCCACGGGGGAAACCCGATGGTTGGAGCCTGCCGGGGGATGGATTTGGCCATGGTGCGCCTTGGGAGCCGGGTGACGGAATATCGGCACCAATTGGGTAATCTTCCGGCGGAGAGTCATTTCCTGGAGGAATTCCAGCGCAAGCGTGCCGTTCTGGAGGAAATGGGCTATCTGACCGGAGACTCCCTGTTGCCACGGGGAGTGGCGGCCGGTTCGGTCCATATTCAGGAAATCCTGGTTACGGAACTGCTCTTCCAAGGTTTCTTCCACCGTTTGGATGAGGATCACATCAATGCTCTGGCGGTGGCCGTGGATTTCGAACCACGGCGGGGAGCGGTGGTCAGGGCCACCCCCCTGCCCGAGTTGAAAGAGGCGGGTCGGGTGGCCAGGGAACTAAAAGGGGTCGAGGGAGTTGTCTTCAACCCGCTCCTGTCACCGTTGGCTTACCGTTGGAGCCAGGGGGCGGATTTTCGGGAGATCACCCGCCTCACCAGCGTGGATGAAGGGGATGTGGTTTCGACTTTCCGCCGGGCCATCGATCTTTTACGGCAATTGGGCAAGGCGGTGGAAGACGATCCCTATCTGGTGGATAAACTGCTCCGTTCCCGCAGACGTATGGATCGGGGCGTGGTGCAGGTGGAACTGTGATGACGGAGGAAAGAAGCCCGTCTGAGGTGCACACGATTGCCAAAACCGGGCGGAGTTTGGTCATCCGGCCGGCGGTGGAGGCTGATGCCCCGGGTATCATCGCCCATCTCCAGCGGGTGGCCGAAGAGGGGTTATTGGGTGTGGCCTCCTTTCGCAACCCGGAGGAGGAGGCTGGCTTCATCCGGTCGGCGGACTCCGACCATTACCTTTACCTGGTGGTTATGGACGGTGGCCTGGTGGTGGGAAACATCATCGCTTCCCGCGGGAACACGCCGACGATGAACCATCTGGTGGGTTTGGCCATGGCCCTGGATCCGCCCTACCGGGGACAGAGGATCGGGTCGCGTCTGTTGGAGTTGGCGCTGGCCTGGGCCAAAGAAGCCGGGGCCGAAAAGGCTATCCTGAGTGTATTGGTTGCCAACCTTCCGGCGCAGGCCCTTTACCGGAAGTTCGGCTTTCAGGTGGAGGGTGTGCGCCTTCAGCAATACCGCAAGTTGCGTGGAGAGGGCTATGACGATGAGATCCTGATGGGGAAATTTTTGTGACCTAAAAAAAGGCTTCCGGTTTCAGCCCATGCCGCCGCCATGCGCGGTTTTGTTATCGGCTGGACCAACGAGCGATTGCGCATAGGCGGCGATTCGTCGGCTGTAAGGGTGCTCCGGGCGATAGAGGACGGGATTTACGCCTTTGCGTACCGCTTCAGCCACCATAGGGTCGGCGGGAACAGCGCCCAAGAAGTGGATCTGGAGGCGCAGGAACCGGGCCGCCGTTTCCTGCAGGGCTTTGGCCCGGTCCAGTGCCATGGCGGGCGCTTCCACCCGGTTCATCAGCAAATGGACCTTGGGGGTGGATTCTGATTGGACCGCCAATTTGAGCAGGCCGTAGGCGTCCAGCACCGATGCCGGATCTTCACCGGTTACCAGGACCAGGTGACCAGCTTGCAGGATCAAAGAGGATACAGCCGCAGAAAAGCCAGCGGGCAGATCCAGAATCAAGCAAGTATAATCGTTTTCCAACTCCTCCAGACCCCGACAGAACTTGGCCAACTGCCATGGACTGGGGGTGGATGCTTCGGGGGCGGCCTCCAGGCCGGGAGTCACCGCCAGTCCCCAGGGACCGGGAACCAAGCACCGGCTCAAGGGCTGTTCCCCCCGCAGGACTTTGCCCAGATCACCGTTTCCCTTCAAACCGAGGTAGAGGGCCACGTTGCCGCCGCCCAAATCGGCGTCAATCAGGGCGGTGCGGTGGCCTTCCCTGGCCAGGGACAGGGCCAGCCCCGTGGCCAGGGTGGTTTTTCCCGTGCCCCCCTTGCCGCTGGCCACCGCCAAGACCAGGGTGTTTCTTTTTCCCAGGAGACCGAGGGGGAGATCCCTCTCCAGGGATACCACCAGCAGGGGGATGGGTTTGGTGGACCGGCCGACCACGGTCCCGGCTATGGACGTTTCGGTTTGTTTCTGGTTTTCCGGCGAGGAGACGGTGAGGTGAGCGCCGCTCTTCAGCCACAGTCCCCTGCCCCCTTTTTGAGGGAGGCTGATCAGCAGGTGTTTGTCTTTAAGACCGAGAATTTTGGCCAAGTGCAAGCCGGAGGGATTGGGAGGGGGGAGGAAGACGCCGATGGGGCGATTGGCGAAAGGATTGGCCATCGGCAAACCTCCTTTTCTCGTTTCCCCGGGGATGATGGGTGCGCGCAAAAGCTTGGGGATAAATTCTAGGCCGGTGTGGTTGCCACCTGTCGTTTGTGCAAAAAAAGTCGAATAAAAACGGGAAAGCCGCCCGTAGGCGGCCTCCTGCGGGCGGCTTTCCCGTGCCTTCCCTACACCTCCTTGGAAACAGAGGGGGTACCGACCGGCTTGGTGACGGTCGCTTTGGTCAACCGGTTTTTTTCCACGGCCTGGATCGACAATACCGTAACCGTGCCAACGGCCGCCAGGGCCAAATCCCAAGTCAGCAGGGCGGTGGCCTGCCAACGTTCCATGGGGACAAGGAGAACCATGACCACACCGGTAACGACGGCGGCGGCGTCCCAGAGTATCCAGGGGGCTATGGCAAAGTGCATGTGCCCATTACGCATGCCGGGCAGATCGGCGCGGGTATTGTCGTCCGCCATTTTGGTAGCCTCCTTTAATTGGTGTGCAAGGTTAAGCCAGGAACTTTAGGGGGATCCAAGGCGTCCACAGGCCGTTGACGCCGAGCCATTGCATGGCGCCGAGGACGACGAAGGCGACCCACGGGAGGCTGGCCAGAATGCCTCTGGTCCGGTTGGCGGCGTTGTTGGGGTTGGTAAAAAGCTTGTAGCCGACGACGAGGGACCAAACGGCACTCAGGGGAACGGCGATGTAGTTGACGGGGTTGTAAAGGTGAAGGAAGTACCAGAAGGGCGAAGCCAGGGTCGCCTGGGACCAGCCGAAGATCAGGGGAAGGGTCATATAGCCGTAGGAGATACCCTTTTCGAAGGAGACACCGGCGATTTTGCTGCTGACCAACGCCAGCCCGTAGAAGATGCTCAGTCCCAGCAGGCAAAGGCCAGCCATTGCCACGATGTAGAAGATGTGAAGGTCATAGGTGACCGTGTTGCCGTGGACCACCGGGTTTAGGGCGAGACCAAGGGTTTTGGCCAAGTAGAGGAAGTTGGGAGCGGCGGAGAAGCCGTGGACCCGTAGGCCGCCGGGCCCGCCGTTGATCGAAGCCGTGGCGGTCACGTCGGCCCATGCGTCGGTGTAAAACATCCCAAAGAGGGCGCCCAGGATCAGAACCTCCCATTTGTCGGGGGCGATGGGAGTGAAAAGCTCGTGACCGGGGAAACCGAAGTGAATCTTGAGCGAGGATTTTTTTTCGGGACAATTCTTGAAACATTTCCAGCACTGCAGACACAGACGGTTTGAATCCAGGGCCCTGGGGTTTTGGAAGGTGGGGCAGATGGCCGAGGCTCCCAGGAGTCCCTGGTCCAAGTTGGTTCCCTTGATGCACTCCCGGCTCTTGCAGTCGTGGCACTTGGAATAATCGGGTCGAACAACGAGGATCGCAAGCCTTGCGATCATGCCAAACCAGGCACCGACCGGTCAGAGGTAGCGGCACCAGGAACGCCCCTTTAGAAGTACGCCGACCACGATGGCCAACATGGTTAGGCCCATGAACGTGGTGAAAGTATCAAGCGGGATGTGTTCCGAGTCGAGGTATTTGGTCAGCCAGGTGATCCAGATGAACATTACGGGGAGAAGCCATCCAACCCGCACGACGTTCTTGATTCCGTACTGCTTTACGCCAAGGCGGGCGGAGGCGGTCTGGATGAATTCGGACAGGGCCCCCATCGGGCAGAGATTACCGCACCAGATTCGGCCCAGGAAGATCATGGCGAAGGCGATGCTTCCCCACCATAGGGTGTAAATAGCGAAGATCGCTGCGTTGCGACGGTCGGTGGTGAAGGGGCCAAGGGTCAGGGGGCCGAGATGAACGGCCGGGAGCACGGTGAGATCCCCGATGACTCCACCGTTGCACCAAAAACCCTTGGTATGGGTGGCGCAGGCACCGGCTTGGGCCAGGAAACTACCGGTTAGGAGATGGCCGTGCGACCAGTCCTGCCAAGGCCCCATATTGATGTTGAACAGGAGAACGGGAGCGGCGAAGAAGACCCAGAACCAGATCATCAGGTAGAGGGGACCGCGGGGCCACCAGCCGGAACGGACCAGTCGGTAGAACCAGTGGTCATAGCCCAGTTTCCAGCCAACGGTGACGGCGGTTCCCGGAACCTTTTCGGGGATGGGGGCGGAATCGGAGATCAGGCCGTCGTCGGTACTTGGATTTTTGACGATCATTTTCTGGACCTCCTTTCCTGCGCCGAAGGGGATGATCCCGGACGGGCGGATTGCCGTTTCAAGGCTTGGAGTTATATTAAAAGGAATTTATATGTTTAACAACCGATGCTGCTCCAATTGCTGAAAGTCTGTCTTTCAACGCCAATTGTTCCTGGCGAAATGCACAAGCGGCGGGAAGGTTTACGACGCAATAAGGCGGCAAGAGGGGTAATTGCGCTAAATTTCACATGATAAGGCGATTCACGCCCTGTTTCTCGGGTTATCGGTAAAAAGCCAACCTGGGCGGTGGGGGTGAAACGATCGCGGAGAAAAAAGAACAACCGCCCCCGGAGAGGGAGCGGTTGTTCGGGTGGTGGGCTATTTTCCGCGGACGGCGACCAAGTAGGCCACCAAGGCCGCCGCGGGGAGCAAGAAGGCCAGGAGGACCGTGGCGAACCAGGTGGGGGCGTTCATTTCGGCAATAATCTCTTGCCAGAGCACTGGCCTCACCCCCGCACAAAAAACGTTGGTCGATTCTTTTTTATATTAGAATATGTTATATTAAGTATCAAGGGAAGAGCTTCCGGTTGTCGGAAAGGATTCGCCGGTGGCCGCCGAGGTGGGGTGAGCGGCAGGCGCGGAGGAAGGGAGGTTGGGAAAAGCCAACCGGCATACTGAAGATGACACGGCATCGGAGATTACCCGCAAAGGGGAACTGAGGATGAAGGAAAAAGGCGGGCGCCGCAGTATGGAGAAGATGTATGTTTACGTCATTATGATGGCGATGTTGATTTTGGGTCTCGTCTCCACCGTTATCGGCACCATGCAGCCCAAGTGGAATAAATACAATGTTTTTCACCAGCCAACCGGGCAGCAGCAACCCAAGTATTCCGGCAAAGCTCCCTCCATGCCCGAACTGTAGCCTTTCCCGCGGGCGGTGCGTCATTTGTTATCGGGGTGTTTCCGGGGGGTTACGCAGAGTTTCCGCCACCAGGTTGATCTCCAGGACGCTTTCGTAAAGTCGGTCCATGACCCGGCTGGCGTAGTGGTTGAGGAGTTCGGCGGACCGAAGGTTGGTGGTGATGACCAGACTTTTTTTGGCGTTATAACGTTCAGCGATCAGGGAATCGATCTTGGTTTGCACCCAGCCCTCGGGGTGTTCGGCCCCCAAGTCGTCCAAA
>JAJZBP010000115.1 GCA_021798855.1 Bacillota bacterium | reverse complement strand
GGCCAGGCTCTATGGCAGCCGGAGCCATAAGAACAAGCAGGTGCTGGACGCTCTCAAGGAAGCCGCCAAGGAGGTGAGCGGGAAATGAAGCGGACGGCCAAGTACCTGTTCCGGCCTCTGAACAAGGGGAAGGCCAACGATCTGCGACAACTGCACAACGCTTTCGCTGACGCCAAGGACGAATTCCTGCGGCATCTTGGCAAGACAGCGGCTTGGCATTACCTGGACAATACCAGGAAGTGCCGTGATGCCTTTAAGTCCCATAAGGGCATTCCCGTTCACCTTCGGGACCAAGCCCTTTTCGACGCCGTGGGCACCTTGGTAAGATTCATCGAGTACTGCCTTGCCGCTACCCACATTAAAGCCAGGGTCTTCAAGCAATTCGACGGCGCTAAACGACGTTATGCTTTTTGGCTTTTGCGGAGCTACGGGCGGATCGGGGCCGTAGTTCAGGGGAAAGCTCCTGAGCCTGGATTCGCCGTTTCGCCCAACGAGCGCAAGGAGGTTGTTCGCTTCCTGCGCAAGAAGCTGCGGAGATCTTTGGGGCGAGCACCCAAGCTTAGAATACGGCGCAGCTTCGCTCTGGACAATACCCTGTACCGGACCTTTGAACACAAAGGGCGGCAGTATATTTCGGTTGCCGGCCTGATCCCGAGGAAACGGCTGATCATTCCCCTGCGGGGGCATGGGAGAATCAGCGGCAACGTCAGGCTGATCTGGGACGAGTTTCGGAAGACGGTTTTTATCCACATGGCCTACGATGTTAAGATGCCGGCAGCTCCCGCCACCGGGACAGATAAGGGTTTTGGATGCAGGAGTGACAGAGGTGCTGGCATCTTCCGCCGGGGAGAAGTATGGCGATGGCTACGAAAAACTCCTGGAACGGCTGTCCGAGGAAACGGCGACGACGGGAATGGCGAGGAACAGGCTGCACCAATTGGCCAAGAAAGCCGAACTGAAAGGGGATGGTGCCAAAGCGTCGGCCATCCGGCGCAACAACCTTGGAGGCAAGAAGCTCCGGTTGCTGAGCGCAGCAGGGAGAGGCCGCCGTCCCCAGGTGGCGGGCCAGGCGGTACGCACCGCCCTGAAAGACCGTCCCGCCGTCGTGGTGGTGGAAGACCTGCCCCACCTGCGGGGGCGGACCAAGAGCCGCAAGCTGTCCAGGATCGTTTCCAGGTGGGCGCGTTCCCACCTGAGAGAGCGTTTAGAGTTTCGTACCCAGGCGGGGGGTTCCCGCCTTGAAACGGTCAACGCGGCGTACACCAGTCAGACCTGTCCCATTCCGACGTGCGGGTATGTCCACAAAGACAACCGGCACGGGGACCGGTTTCACTGCCTCGAATGCGGGTGGGATGGTGACGCGGACGTTGCAGCCGGAATGAACCTGCTCCAACGGTTGGAGATCTGCGAAATCCGGCTTTGGACACCCAAGGAACGGATCAAGGAAATCCTCCTGGAGCGGTTCCGTCGCCGGAAGGAGACCGGGAACCGAGACGATGCCGCTGCTGTTTCGTCGGCAGCCTCAGTCCAAGGCCGAAGCGATTCGGTCGCCCCCATTGGGGGCCGCGGGGTGCAAGCCCCGAGTCCAGGGTGTCGTCAATCAAGGGAACGGTACACCGCTCACGGCAGGACTCCAGCATTACGGCGGGTACTTTGGGCTGTCGGACAGCTTGAGGGTTAGGCCCGCCGGCGGAGAGCGAACAATAAGTGAAAATCCTCAATGTTTATATTTGTTGAGTATTTTCGGAGCGGATTTGCGGATGGACACCGGGACGAGGGCGCTCGGTGGTCGATCGGTTGTCGCCGTGGGGGGGCCTCCTTCCCACCGGAGCCGATTAAAGTGCGATGATCAAGTTCGGCGGGCACGGCGTGCCCGCCATTTGCAATTGCGGGCCTCCGGCGAAACTCCGAAAGCCCGGGTTTGGGGCATGAGTTGGGGTTTCAACGCTTTTTGCTCACCACAAGCCGTGTCGCGCGTATTATGGTGCGACAAAAAGCGAAGGTGAGGAAGGCCATGTTAAACAACCTGCAATGGCTCCGCCGGTGCGGACATAAGCTGGACCCCCAATTGCGCCGACATATCTTCAACCTGCATCGCCCGCCACGGGGGTTGCCGTGCGTTTTGCACCGGCAGGCCGTCGAAATCAAGAAGTCGACCCTATGGCTGCCGGTAATCGTGCAGATGAAGACTGAAGAGTACGGCACCACGCGCCAAAATGGGCAGTGGGAGAGTTGGGTGCGCCGGATGGAAGGGCGCCTGAAGCGCCACCTTCCCCTGGTGGACGGCTTTGCCGGCTATCTGCCGGTGGAGGCCATCGCCAGGCTGGCGAACAGCGACGGGGTGGTCAGAATCCACTCCGACTATCAGGTTTCGGCCCTGCTGGACGTTGCGTCGCCCAGTGTCCTGGCCGACCGGGTGTGGGCGGAAGGGTTCTGCGGACGGGGGGTTGCCGTGGCCATCGTGGATACGGGGATCTATCCCCACCAGGATCTGGTCCATCAAACCCAAAGGCTGGTTGGTTTTGCCGATTTGCTCAACAACCGTCGCAAACCTTACGACGACTATGGGCACGGTACCCACTGCGCCGGGGACGTGGGCGGTGACGGATACCTTTCGGGAGGGAAATACCGGGGACCGGCCAACGAAGTTTCCTTGGTCGGAGTGAAGGTGTTGAACAAATACGGTATGGGGATGGCCTCCACCATCATCGCCGGCGTTCAATGGTGCCTGGAAAATAAAGAAAAGTACGGCATTCGCATCATCTCCATGTCGTTGGGGGGGGCGGCGTTGGGCTCCTACCGGCACGATCCCATTTGCCAGGCGGTCGGCAAGGCCTGGGATGCGGGGATCGTGGTCTGCGTCGCGGCCGGCAACGACGGGCCAAACACGGGGACCATCTCCAGTCCGGGCATTTCACCCCAGGTCATTACCGTGGGTGCTATGAACGACATGCGAACCGTCTCCCGGGCGGACGATCGGATCGCTTCCTTTTCCAGTTGCGGGCCGACCATCGACGGACTGCACAAGCCGGACCTGGTTTCTCCGGGAGTCGGGGTGATCTCCCTGCGTTCACCCGGTTCCTACCTGGATAAGATGCTGAGGGCAAACCGGGTGGACGCGGCCTACATCAGCATGTCGGGAACTTCCATGGCCACGCCGTTGGTGGCCGGCCTGGCCGCCCTCATCTTGGAGAAAAACCCCGGGTTCACCCCGGAACAGGTGAAAACGACCCTGACCGACACGGCTCAGAAACGCGGGCTCGGAGTGGACGTGGAGGGAAAGGGGTATGTGGATGGCCTGGCGGCCATCGGGCAGGTGCCTTTCCCGGTGGCCGGGCCGACGGGGGTGGAAGAGGACTCGGCGGACGGGGCGGGTGAGGTTGCCCTCACCTAAGGGTCCGGTGACAAAGGCTTCATGCACCGTTTAACCCGGGAGCAGGTGTGGTGGAACGGGAATGAGCGGTCCGGGGACGGCGGGCCAACGGTCGCCCATCTTTCATCGGGCGCGGTGTGAAAAAAACGAAAGGGTGGGATCATGCAGGCCACGAGTGACGGGGGACTGGGTGAATTGGCCAAGGAAGTTCGCAACATGGTTGATTCCCTGCCGTCGGGGGAACGGGAACGGCTGTTGCACCGCGTTCGCGAGTTCGGTTTGTCAATCGGCGGCAGTCTGCCGGCGGATGCCGGGAAAACTGCCGGAGGGCGGACCGCCGACCCGCGGGAGGAGGCTTTGAAGTTGGTGTTCCGGTTGTTGGGCCGGTGAACCGAACGCCGGGACGCGCGCGGACGGAGAAAAAAGGAAGGTTTCGCCTCCGTACATACGCCCGTCGCCTGGAGCGTGGCGCAGGCGGCTTTGCCGCCGAGGACCTCCGGCAAACGTGGAGTGAAGCTCCGGGATTCCACTCGCTTCGCGAAGGACCATAGAGGACCCTCCGCTTCACTCTCCACCGACCGCGTTGCGGTCGTACTAAACCCTCTGACGCCCAGTTCGCCGCCGGGGGTGGCTCCCGTGCCATAAAGGAGGTGACACCATTTGGAAGTTCAATCCACCCATCCAATCATTACCCCCCTCGCCATGGATGGAGCCGGTTTAACACTGGTGATCTTGGGGATTATCCTCGTCCTCCTGTTCCCGGCCATGGCTCTGGTGGGTTGGGTGCTGATCGTTCTCGGGCTTTTGCTCCTGGTTATCTGAAGCGGGAGAGGCAGGCGTCCGCTGGCGGGGAAGCCATAGAAAGCCGTTCGGAAGGGAGGTGAATGCGGATGGAAGCCAAGTTGGCCATTACCGAAGTCGGCGCCCTGGGGATGATCGGGGCTTTGCTGGTGGTGGGAGGTCTGGTCCTGGTCCTGTTCTTCCCGGCCTTGGTGGTGTTGGGCTGGACCCTGATTGCCGCCGGTTTTTTGTTCATCGTCTTCGACCCACATAGCAAATAGCAAAAGACATCGGGACACCAACTTGGAGTGGGGGGAGAGCGGCTGCCACTCCCTCTCTTTTCTCCCCCCAATCGTTCTCCCCTTCGGCCAATCGGGTTTGCGGCTTTTTGCGCTGACCTTAAAATCCGCGGACGGGGTTCGGTTGTGTTTTTTCGGAGTGGGACAACCCTTTGCGCCGCCGGTGGCGAACACCGGTGGGCTGGTGTGCCGGAACAACGTTTTTTGAGGTATCATGGGGCTTGCCGGCCGCAAATGCAACCGAATTTTGGACTTGGTCGGCCGTGGGGGAAGAACCTTCCGGAACGAAACACTCCGCAGCAAAGTTCTCCATAAAGAGGGGAAAAGCGTTTGTCCGACACATTGATCCGAAACGTCCGGATCTTCGACGGGGAACGGCTCGTCAAGGCCAACGCCGTGGTATTGCGCGGCGGCCTGATCACGGAGGTGGGGGTGGATTTAAGCCCGCCTTCCGGAGTCAAGACCGTTGACGGTCGGGGCGGCACCCTGCTGCCGGGCCTGATCGACTGCCATGTCCACGCGCGCCTCGGCAACCTGGAGCAAGCCCTGGCCTTCGGCGTGACGACCGAACTGGACATGTACAACCGCCCGGAGGTTGCCGGAGGGTTGCGCGCCGCGGCGGCCGGCCGCGCCGACGTGGCCGATTGCCGCTCGTCCCTCCAGGGCGCCGTCCCTCCCGGCGGCTGGCTGTTCAAGGACGCGCCGGTGGTCGCGGGGCCGGCGGAAGCCGTTGCGTTTGTCCAGGCCCGAATCCGCGAAGGCGCCGATTACATCAAGGTTTTCGTCGACCCCGGAGGGCGGCCGATCGGTCTGTCGCCGGAAACCTTGCGGGCTTTGGTCGATGCCGCCCACGCCGGCGGGAAACGGGTTTTGGCCCACGCCGAAAGCGCCACGGCGGCGCGACGGTTCATCGAAGCCGGCGGGGACGGCCTGGCCCACGTCCTCCAAGACCTCGCCCCCGACGCCGCGTTGCTGGCGCGCCTGCGCCGAAACGGCGACTTCGTCGTCCCCACGTTGCGCCTCTCGGCCCTGGCCTCCGGCGCGGGCGACGCCGCCCGCCGTCAACTGTTCGACCATCCGCGTCTCGGACCATTCCTGGACCCGCGGGTGCGCCGACTGGTGGCTGAGGATCCGCCGCGGCTTCCCCGGCTCGACTTCGCCGGAGCGTTACGCACCACCCGGCTGCTGCACGGTGCCGGCATCCCCATCCTGGCCGGGACCGACGCCGCCGCCGGCATCCCGGCGCGGGAGAGTCCCGTGTGGTGGGTGGCCGGGCACGGAATAGCCCTACACCACGAGTTGGAACTGCTCGTGCAGGCCGGATTGGGACCGGTTGATGCTTTGGCGGCGGCAACTGCGTTGCCCGCCCGGTGCTTTGGGCTCAACGACCGTGGTCGGATTGCTTCCGGCCGGCGAGCGGACCTGCTCCTGGTCGACGGCGACCCCACCAAGGAGATCAAGGCCACCCGCGAAATTGTCGGAGTCTGGCGGTCCGGTGGCCGACTGGACCGGAAGGCCCACCGCGCCACCTTTGCTGAAACGGATGTTGATAGGAGTTTTCGGAGCCTTGGGCGAAACTCCCATGCTAAAGGGGGCGATGTTTAAAATGGGCCGAATTGCCGAAGGATTTTTGCGCGGTTGGAACCACGAGTTCGGGACCACCTGCCGGGTGTTGGATCGGCTGCCGGACGACAAGTGGGATTGGAAGCCCCATCCCAAGTCTCTTGGCTTGGGGGCAGTTGACGGTCTACCTGCGCCTTTTGGACATTCCGGTGCCTTCCGTGTACGGGCCGTCGGCGGACGAAGTGATGCCGGGATCGGGGAACCGTTGACCGTTAACTGGAACCCGGCTCTTTACGACCAGTCCCTCACCGGTTGGGATCCCCAGCGAACCGGCTGCGTTACGCGGGTCATGACACCGACGGATGCGCGATTGCCAGTCCGTCGCCCTGTCGAACATAGCCAAGTATGTATTGTCCGGCAGGCAGCTTTATATTGCCCACCTCGATTGGCACTTGCGAAAGGAAGTAATGGGAATACTTGCCGTCGGCGGAGTATCCGGCTGTAATTAACACGACGCCGCCAACAAACTG
>JAJZBP010000114.1 GCA_021798855.1 Bacillota bacterium | reverse complement strand
CCGGGGAAAAAAAGACCCAACGGGAGATCGCCCGCTTCCTGGGGATCTCTCGTTCCTACGTCTCCCGCATCGAGAAGCGGGCGGTCAACCTGTTGCAAAAGAACCTGTCGAGCGGCTGAGGGGAGGCTTCGCCTTCGTACATGCGCCCGTCGCCGTTGGCGAGGGCAAGGAACGGAGCTTAGGCACAACCTTTAGTACGCCTGCGAAGTGGGCGGTGGAGAGTGAAACGGAGGGTTCCTCTTTCGTACGCTGCGTTTGCTGCGCGGTGTCCCCATTCAGGGGAGGGAGGGGCACCAATTTGCGGAGGTTGGTGGGAGGCGTCCACTTAGATCCGTCGCGAAGCGATCGTGATGCCGAACGCCAACCTCACCGTTTGCCATCGCGAAGCGAATATAATCCCGGAACTTCACTCCACGTTTGACGCCCGGTTCGCTGCCGGGGCGGCTCCCGTGCCATAAGGAGAAATCGCCGTCCGGCCGGTCCCGGACGCGCCCTCCGCCGTGCTATAATGCCGGTGGGAGGCGTGCACGGGATATAATTGGACCCAGGGGGTCATCCATGAAATTTCAGGTTTTCTTGGAACCGGGAGAGGACGGGTGGATTGTGGCGGAGTGCCCGGTCCTCCCAGGGTGTGTTTCCCAGGGGCCAACCGAAGCGGAGGCCATGGAAAACATTGAGGATGCCACCAAAGGGTGGCTGGACGCCGAAGCGACCAAACGCTGAAACATCTTTCTCTTGCCACTCCCCATCATGGTGCTCATCATTGAATCGAACGACGAAAGGAGAATTGAAGCTTGAAACTTTTCAAATTACCCTTGGTTCTGGCGCCGCAACCTGAAGGTGGCTATACGGTGACTTGCCCGGTGTTGCCGGAACTAATCACAGAGGGTAACACCCCCGAGGAGGCTGTGAACAATGTTCAAGACGCTTTGGCGGCGGTAATTGAGCTTTATGACGATAGGGGAAGGCGGCTTCCCCATGGCATATGCCAGAACGTACACGATGAACCGATTTGGTATGAAGGCATTGTTGTGCAACCGTGATTTATCGTGAGGCCAGCAGAAAACTGACCAAACTCGGCTGCCGTGAAATCCCCCGACATTCAGGTGGTTCCCACCGCAAGTGGGAGAATCCTAAAACCGGAAACGCGACGGTTTTGCCTGATTGGGGAGGCTCCGACTTGAAAATGGGTACTTTGCGGGCCGCTGTTTGCCGGCTTGGACTCGACTGGCGAGAATTTGAAAATGCTTAGATGGTAGAGGTGACCTTTTGACATCCTCCCCACGGCGGAAGCCGAGGGATTCCCGGTTGTAGCCGGGCCGGTACTCCCGGGTCGCTTTGTTGCTGCCGCCCATTTCGGCCTGTCGGCGGAAAAATTCCCCAAGGACATGGCGAACAGTTGAAATAACTGGAGAAAACTCCGCACCCATTTATAATTCAAAACGAGATCCTGATGCAACTCAGGGTGAGCAAGAAGACCAAGGGTGACGTTTCCCTCTACGACCCCATCGGGGTGGACCGGGAGGGCAACGAGATCACCCTGATCGACGTCCTGGGGAGCGACCCCGACCTGGTCCACGAAGACGTGGCCAACCGGCTGGAGGTCGTTCGCCTGAAGGAGAAACTGCAGGGTCTGGGGGACAAGGAGCGGCAGGTCCTGGAACTGCGCGGCGGCTCTGGCTCCGGGGAAAAAAAGACCCAACGGGAGATCGCCCGCTTCCTGGGGATCTCTCGTTCCTACGTCTCCCGCATCGAGAAGCGGGCGGTCAACCTGTTGCAAAAGAACCTGTCGAGCGGCTGAGGGGAGGCGCGGCCCGACCGATCCCGGAGGCGCCAGCCGTTGCGCGGCCTTGAGCAAAGGGGTCATCCGCCGTTTGGTCGTTAGCCGCCATTGCTCCCTGGCGGGTGCCTCTTTGTTCGACAAAAATGCCACGATATTCCAGGCCGGTTGCTGTCCAGCCGGCATGTCCACCTTACCACGCACGCTGAGGCGTTGGCCCCCGCCCGGGAGTTCCCCGTGATCCCTCCGTGCGCCGCCGGGGCTTGCGGCTTCGGCCAGGACGAGTTGGTTTGAGCCATGGCCAACCGGGGAGCCGACCGGGGGAAAGTAAAATTTGCCTTTTCCGAGGGAAGGGGTTATTCTAAGGGAAAGGGAACCAATCGGGTCCAAACCAAAGAGGTGGAGCGGATGGTCGGCGAAACGCAAGACCCCGGGACGGGAAAGCGGGACGAGCCGGGCCGGCCTACCGAAAGGCGTCCGGCGGTTTCCGTCGTGATCCCGGTCCACAACGGTCTCTCCCAACTGCCTCTGGCCATCGCCAGCGTCCAAAGACAGAGCATCCTCCCGGCCGAGATCATCGTGGTCGACGACGGTTCAACCGAAGGGCAGGCGGCTGAGGTCATCCGGGCCGGCGGCCGGGAACTGGCCGGGCCGGTGGAGGTTCGGGTGTTCCGCCGGGAAAACGGCGGGCCCAGCCGCGCCCGCAACCACGGGATCGGGTTGGCGCGGTATCCTTGGCTTGCCTTCCTGGACGCCGACGACACCTGGGAGGCGGAGAAACTGGCCTGTCAGTGGCGGGCGGTGGAGGCGCGTCCTGGGTTAGATCTGGTCAGCGCCGATTGGGTGAGACCCGGGGAGGCTCTGCCCGCAGGGCCGATCCCGCCGGCGACCCTGTGGCCGCGAGCCTTGGAGAGAATAATCTGGCTGAACCGTTTCCAAACCTCCACGGTCTTGGTGCGCCGTGCGGCGCTGGAACGGGCGGGTCTTTTCCGGCCGGAACTGGACGGCGCCGAGGACTGGGACGCCTGGATCAGGGTCGCGGCCGGGGGGGAGGTGGCCCACGTCGCCCACCCCCTGGTGCGCTACGCCGATACGCCCACGGGGGTCAGCAAGAACCTTCCGGCCCTGTACCGTCACGCCACCAGTATGCTGGACGGTTTCGCCCGCGGGGAGGGCGGGGAGGAAATCGGGCGACTGCTGACGGCCCGGCTTTTCGTCTGGCACCACCTGCGTTTTGCCGCGGGCTTTTTCCGGCTGGGGGATGGGGCGACGGCCGCGGTTTGCCTGGGGGCGGCCTGGCGTCCGGGGCGGCGCCTGCTTTGCTTGGGCGTCTGTTTGTGGAATCTTTTGCCCTTTCTGCTCGCTCGCCGGCTGCGCCGGCTGACTTGGCGTCCGGGATGGACCGGGGCCTCGGCGCCGGGCGGGGTGGGAATGAAAAATTGAGTTGCGCCGGGGCCGACGGCGAAAGGGAAAACGCGAGGCGTCGGGTCCGGCCGCTGTGGTGGTTGTCCGTCTTTGGAGTATAATAGAAGGGTGAGGTGGGATTGCTTTGTTGTCTTTCTTGCGCCCTTCGTTGTTCGTCGACTCGGTTTTAAAGCTCAGGCCCCAGACCCTGACGGCGTGCGGGATCAGGGGGCTGGTCTTGGATCTGGACAACACCCTTTTGCCATGGGGCGAGGAGGAATTTCCCCGCGGCCTGCTGGCGTGGTTGGGGGAGGTCAGACTGGCCGGCCTTGCGGCCTGCGTCGTCTCCAACAACAAGCGCCGGCGGGTGGAGCGCCTGGCCTCGGCCCTTGGGGTGTCCTGGATTCACGGAGCCGGAAAACCCCGGGGGAGGGGCTTTCGGGCGGCCATGGCGATCATGGGGACCGCTCCCCGCGAGACGGCGGTGGTGGGAGACCAAATTTTCACCGACGTCTTCGGCGGCAACCGCCTGGGGCTTTTCACCGTGCTGGTGACTCCCATGTCCAACCGGGAGTTTCCGGGAACGCGCCTGGTGCGCTTGGTCGAGTGGCTGGTCCTGCGCCGTTTGGGGATTTGAGTGCCCATGGTGTAATTTAGAGGGGGGAGGTCAGGATGAACACCGAAAGAGCAAGTCATACCTTCAGTCCGGGGCTGTTTTGGGACATCGATCCCGCCGGCCTGGGTCAGCAGCATAACGCGTGGTTTATCTCAAGGGTCTTGAACTTCGGCGACATCGCCGACTGGCGGAACCTGTTTGCCCTATACTCTTTGGCGGAAATTAAAGAGGTTGCCGAAACCAGACGAGACTTAAATCCCAAGTCCCGTAATTTCGCGCTGTTGTTGCTTACGGCCATGGAAGCCGAGAAAATTGAGGCAGCCGGGGAAACCGGGGAAACCGGGGCAGCCGACAGACATGCACCGTGAAGTTCTGTCGGCCGATACAGCCCGTGAATTTTCCGTCGTCGGACGTCTCGCCAAGGCTTTCGGCTTCGTGTTGGTCGGCGGCACCGCGCTGGCTCTCCATCTGGGCCATCGCCGCTCCGACGACCTGGACTTCTTCTGCCCCGAGGGCTTTGACCAAAACGCTTTGATCGAGCAATTTCAACAAAGCTATCCGTATGGCCTGCGGGTTGTCGATGCCGGACGGCAAGACACCCTGCACCTGGTGGTGAACGGCGTAAAAGTCTCGTTCCTGCGCCAGACGGGAGGACATTTGCGGGACACCCGTGACTTCGACGGCGTCCCCTTGGCCAACGTCCACGACCTGGTGGCCATGAAAGTGAACGCCGTCTCCACCCGCGGGGCCAAAAAAGATTTCATCGACCTATATTTCGTAGCCCAAAGCGGCTTGGGATTCGGCTTCGCGGCGATCCTGCAGGCGGCCCTGGAGGTGTTTCCCAGGATGAATCTGGTTCACGCCCTCAAGAGCTTCGCCTATTTCGCCGACGCGGATTCGGAGCCGCAACCGGTGATGCTCAGGCCCTGTTCCTGGCCCCAGGTTAAACAGTTCTTCACCGACGCCGCGGTCCAGATGCAGCGGGCGGAAATGGGCCAAACTTCGCGTGGATTTTGTGGTTGAGGACGCCTGCGGCGTCGTTTTTGGGGCAGAGGCTCCGCTTGATCCAGCCGGTCCGTTTCGGGTATGATGGCCTGCTTGCGGCCTTCTTTGTACTTGGCTTCGGTGTTGGACGTGCAAGCGCCCGGTTTGTCCGGGCGCGGTGTAATAGCCGTGGGGAGATGCCCAGCGGGCGGCCAAAGCGGGCAGGGCCTTGAGACGGTCGGGGCGAGGGAGGGCGAGGTCCGGGGGGAAGACGGAATAATAGAGTGCCCCAGAGGGATGGGGATGGGAGGCGATGGAGACGGCAGGCAAATGCGGCCATGACAAGAATTCGTTTGACGACCAGAGCCAAAGGATGCTCCCTCCCTGATATTCAGGACTTCGAGATGCTCCCGAATGGTCTTCCCGCCGATGGTGATACCGTTTTCCAAAACCACAACCGTTTCGGACAAGGTGAGGGTGTTGCCTTCAATGGCAGTGGCTTCGTGAGCGTACCTGACAATGGAATCGTTCCTCAGAGAGCAGAGAGTTCCTTCGGGGAGTGGCCCGGCAGAGTCAATCTCCTGTTTTTTGCCGTCTGCTGAACGTAGAATCTTATCTACATCCACTTGCGCACAACCACCATTCGGAAATCTCATCTGTCAAAATCCATATCTGTGATATTCCGGAGAGTTCTCTCGGCGGCGTCTTGGAAAAACCGGCAGCAAGCATCCCATTCCATAGGGCGAAGAAGCTTCACCGCATCGTGATTTATGGTGTCCACTTTCGCCAAGGCTTGTGCCCAAAGATACCTGTCGGCGTCTTTAAAACCTTCATCCTTTTGCCCGGCCAACCTCTCCATCTCGGGGAGGCCGAGGTATTCTTTGTCAAGAAAGTAGACGTCCACGAAATCTCGTGCGGTGCTTCGATCCCATAAGGCCAAAACTTTGTCGGCGGCCAAGTCCGTCAGTGACATGACCGGCATATTTTCAATAAACGTGGTGGGTTGTTCAATGAGAAAACCGCCTTGGTAAGCCAACTCGACCTTGATTCCGGGATTACCCAGCCATATTCTCGAAAAAGTGTTAGGGGAACGCATTTCCTCTTCGCGTATTTCAAGGCCTGCTTTTTGGCAAGCCGCAACAAAGTTTTTCCCGGCTATTCCAACCACGTCTTTATGGGTTGTGAATAAGTCCAGGTCGTCAGACTCACGGTGAAAAAGATAACCTGCCGCCAAGCCGGTTCCGCCGGCTAAGACAAAGCCGTTTGGGGCAAGAACGGAGGAGGCAATGCGAAGAATTTCCCGGTGTTTACTGGTAATAACCAGGTCGCGGTTCAATTTCTTGTCAGCCTCCCTTTGCAAAAACCTAGCCCAAAGACCCTGAACACGCCTGCCCAAGGTGGAAACGTCTAGTTCTTCGAGGTTTTCGGGTTTTATATGCTGAAGATCGCCTTGCCTGCCTTCCTCCAGAACGGTTTTTAACCACTCGGAACTTTCGCGCAGGGGGGGCGACTTTCTGTACCAAAAGAGCCTTTCTATCGGAAGTCCGCTCATGGGTCCCGTTCTCCTCTCAGGAAGCAATGTAGCATTTGGAAATATCATACCACTTTCAGCTTAACTGCTCCATAGCTTGACGCTTCTTTCGGGCGGCATCCTCCTGGGCGGCCAGGCGGTTCTCCAGGTTGGCGGTGGCCTTTTCGGGATCAAGACCGGCTTTTTGGGAGGGTGAGTATCAGCAGGTGAAATGCCAAATAAGTTGGGTATAAATATTTAATACTTGCAACCATTAGTTGCTTGGATTATAATAAAAATGTCATGGA
>JAJZBP010000113.1 GCA_021798855.1 Bacillota bacterium | reverse complement strand
TGGTAGGATAAGGATACAACACCACGAGGAGGCTCACCCTTTGCCTGAAGCGCTCAAACTCCCCAGACGGGACGAAGTCCCGCCCCAACATAAATGGCGCACCGAGGACCTGTACCCGGACACTGAAGCCTGGGAGCAGGACTTCGCCCGGGTCGCCGAAGCCCTGCCCGCCGCCGCCTCCTTCCACCCCTTGGGCGAATCCGCCGGGAAACTGCTTGGAGCCCTGCGCTGGCAGGATCAGGTCGGGGAGCGTCTGGAGCGGGTCTACACCTACGCCCACCTGCGTCGGGACGAGGATGCCGGCGATTCGGCGGGTCAGACGCTGGTCGAGCGGGCGAAGGGCCTCTACGTCCAGTACCTGGGGGCAACTTCCTTCTTCACGCCGGAGATCTTAGGCATCGATCCGGGCGACCTGGAACGTTTCCTGGCGGACCAACCCGGCCTGCAACTGTACCGGCACAAGTTGGACGAAATCGGGCGAATGCGCCCCCATGTCCTCTCGGCGCCGGAGGAGGCCATTCTGGCCGGAACGGCCGAATTGGCCATGGCCCCCGCCACCGTCTTTCGCCTCCTGAACGACGCCGACCTGCGCTTCCCTTCCATCCTGGACGAGGCGAACGTTCCCGTTGAACTGACCAAGGGCCGCTACACCACCTTCCTGGAGAGCCGTGACCGGCGGGTGCGCCGGGACGCCTTTCAAACCCTTTACGGCGCCTACGGAGAGCGGGCCAACACCATCGCCGGTCTCCTCAACGCCGGCGTGAAAAAGGATGTTTTCTACGCCCGGACCCGGCGCTACGACGGCGCCCTGGAGGCGGCCCTGGACGCCGACCGCGTCCCGGTTTCCCTGTACGACAGCCTGATCGCCGCCATCCACGCCGGCCTCCCCCAACTCGCCCGTTACCTGCGCTTGCGCCGCAAGCTCCTCGGTCTCGACGAACTCCACATGTACGACCTCTACGTGCCGATGGTGCCGGATGTCGAGTGGCAAATCACCTATGAAGAAGCCGCCCGGTTGGTTGAAGCCGGTTTGGCCGCCCTCGGCGAGGATTACGGCCGGATCCTCACCGAGGGCCTTTCCTCCGGGTGGGTGGACGTTGTCGAAAGCCAGGGCAAGGCCGGCGGAGCCTACTCCACGGGAGCCTACGGGGTTCATCCCTACGTCCTTTTGAACCACCAACCGAACTTGAACAGCGTCTTCACCCTGGCCCACGAGATGGGTCATGCCCTCCACACCCACCATTCCAACGAACGGCAACCCTATGTTTACGCCGACTACAGCATCTTCGTGGCCGAGGTGGCTTCCACCCTCAACGAATCGCTTCTGCTGCACCACCTCCTGGCCACAACCCAAGACCGGAAGAAACGCCTTTACCTCCTGAACCATTCACTGGAGCAGTTTCGCACCACCGTCTACCGGCAGGTCATGTTCGCCGAATTCGAAAAGCTCATCCACCGGCAGGTTGAGGCGGGCGAGGCGCTGACGCCGGACAGCCTGAAGCGGACTTACCGAGCTCTCAATGAGACCTACTACGGCGCCCAGGTCGTGGTTGACGACGAAATCGCCTTGGAGTGGAGCCGCATCCCCCATTTTTACTCCGCCTTCTACGTCTACAAGTACGCCACGGGCTTTTCCGCCGCCACGGCCCTGGCCGTCGGGATCCTGCGGGACGGCGCTCCGGCGCGGGACCGCTACCTGGAGTTCCTGTCCAGCGGCGGTTCCGACCACCCCGTGGCGCTATTGCAAAAGGCCGGAGTGGACCTGACCACGCCGGCCCCGGTGCGGGCGGCTTTGACGGTGTTCGAAGCGACGCTGGACGAGATGGAGAAAATGCTAGCCTGATTCGGCCTCCTGCACCAACAACCCGGAAAGGTCCCTTTCCCGAAAACCGGACGGTTTGCGCGCCCGCAGAAACACCCCCGGTTCCCCCGGATCGGGCTCCAGCGCCTCGATGCTCAGGTCGCCGAAGATCCGCTCCAAATCGGCCGGCTCAAATCGCCAGTGGTCCCCCGGATATTCGTGCCACGGAAAACCGGGGGACCGCGTCGTCAGCAGGAGGACTCCGCCCGGACGCAGCACACCCTTGAGGTTGCGGCAAACCGTCATCCAGTCCGCGGCGTGTTCCAGCATCTCCGTGCAGATGACCAGGTCGCAGGATTCGGGTCCGTATCGCTCGATGAGTTGGCCGGCATCGCAGACCTCGTCCACCCCGGGTCCCGCCCGCAGATCCACCCCCAGGTAGGCGTCCGGTTCCATGGTCAGAACCTTTTCCCGCAGGCTACCGTTCACGTTGTAGGCGCCGACCTCCAGCACCTTTTTCCCGGCCACGTCGGAGCGGTGGAGGTTCCGTCGCCCGAATTCCAAAACCGCCGGATGACACACGGTCCCACCCCCTCTTTCAGTTTTTCACCGGTCCATGCCGCAGCTCGAAGTCTTCCTCCGCGTACACCGGAAGGAAATCATGCCACTTGCGCCAAAGGTAGGCACGGCTTTTTTCCACGCTCCCCTGGTCCTCCCTCACCCCGGTGGGACAACTGGTTTTTCCGTCCAGGTGGGCACAGGGGATGTTGACGACGGCGTTTCGGTAACCCGCGGCCAGGGAGGAGAGGGCCAAATCACAGTCGTAGGCGTAGTAATTCAAATTCGGGTCGAAGCCGCCGGTCCTCTCCAGCATTTCCCGGCGCATGACCAGCCCCAAACCGTCCAGGATGACCACCGGCAGGTATTCCCGCTCCAAGCGGGAGCCGTGGACCTCGGCGTCCACCATGTTGGAGTAAGGCTCCACCCGGCTCCAGCCGTCGGGCGTTCCCCGCGAACCGTGGAACCCCGCCATCCCCAGGAACGGGAGCCGGTCGAAAACAATAAGCAGCCGCCGATTCCACCCCGCCTCCAGGATGTGAACGTCGTTGTGGAGGCAGGCGACGAACGCGCCGGCGGCGGCGGCGCAACCCTGCCGGAGGGCGCCCGCCACTCCGGCGTTCTCCCGGTTGCGGATCACCGTCAGGCGCGGGACGCGGGGACGGACCTCCCGCTCCAAGTAGGCGGGCGTTCCATCGTTGGAGCCGTTGTCCACCACCACCAGTTCGTAAGGTTCCACGGTGTTGCGGAGCAGGATGTCCAAACCGGCCCTCGTTGTCCCCAATTGGTTCAGCACGGGAATGACGATGGATAGGCTTACAGGTGACATAATTAACAATATGCGCTGGGAGAGCGAAGGGAATCAAGGCACAAAAAAAATCTCCCCGTTTTCGAGGAGGTCAAGGCGCCGGCAAGCGCCTATTTCGGCTTCATCTCGGCGAAGGCTTCCCGGGCCGCCGCCGCCGTCCGCTCCAGGTCGGCCTCCGTGTGGGCCGCCGACAGGAAGGCCGCCTCCCACTGGGCCGGAGGGAAGTACATGCCTCGGCGCAGGAGGGCATGGAAAAAGGCTGCGTACCGGTTGGGGTCGGCCGTCTTGGCCGAGGCGTAGTCCCGCACCGGCTCGCCGGTGAAAAAAACGGTGAACAGGGAGGCGAAACTGTTGATCCGAACCTGGACACCGGCGGCCTGTGCCGCCAGTGCCAAGCCGTCCACCAGCCGGCCGGCCTTTTCCTCCAGACGCGCGTAGAAGCCGGGTTCCCGCAACAGTTTTAACGTAGCCAGGCCCGCCGCCACGGCCAGGGGGTTCCCCGACAGGGTTCCGGCTTGGTAGACCGGTCCGGCCGGGGCAACCAGTTCCATAATCTCCCTCCGCCCGCCGTAGGCACCCACGGGAAGGCCTCCCCCGATGATCTTGCCCAGGCAGGTCAGATCGGGAATTATGCCAAAAAGGCCCTGGGCACCGCCGTAACCGACGCGGAAGCCGGTGATCACCTCATCAAAGATCAATAAAGACCCGTGGGATTTGGTCAATTCCCGCAGATGCTGTAGGAAGCCGGGCTGGGGAACAACGGTCCCCATGTTCCCCACCACCGGCTCCACGATGACCGCGGCGATCTCCCGGCCCCGTTGCCGGAAAACTTCCTCGACCCCCGCAGGCGCGTTGTAAGACAGGTTCAGGGTGAGGGCGGCCACGGCCGCCGGGACACCGGGAGAGTCGGGAATCCCCAGGGTGGTCACGCCCGAGCCGGCCTGGACCAGGAGCCCGTCACTGTGCCCGTGGTAACACCCGGCAAACTTCACCACCACATCCCGCCCCGTATAGGCCCTGGCCACACGAAGGGCGCTCATCACGGCCTCGGTTCCCGAGTTGACCAGGCGGACCATGTCCACGGACGGCAAAGCCGCGACGATCTCCTCCGCCAGTTCCACTTCGTCGGCCGTCGGCGCCCCGTAGCTGGTACCCCGGCCGGCCGCGCTCCGTACGGCTTCCACCACCTCCGGGTGGGCGTGGCCCAGGATCATCGGCCCCCAAGAGCCAACGTAGTCCAAGTACCGCCGCCCGCCGGCGGCAGTGAGCAGCGCGCCCTCAGCCCGCTCGATGAAAACAGGTGTGCCGCCCACCGCCCGGAAAGCGCGAACCGGTGAGTTCACCCCGCCTGGGATGACCCCCTGCGCCCGTCTGAACCAAGCCTCGGAATCCATTTTCGCAACCCCTCCCCACCGTTCACCGTTACCGACGAACTCAGACGGTGAGATCCACCGCCGCCCCGAAACGGGCCACCGAAGCCGCCACCCCCTCCTTCTCCAAGAGTTCCCTCAGATTCTCGGTCGCTTTTTCCTCGCCGTGAACCAGGAAAACCCGGCGCACGCTCCGTCTGAAACCCTTGGCCCATTCCAGGAGGCCGCGTTGGTCGGCGTGGGAGGAAAAACCGTTGGCTTGCTCGATCCTGGCCTTGACCGCGATCCGCTCCCCCAGGACCTTGACCGACTTGGCCCCTTCCAAGAGGCTGCGGCCCAGAGTGCCCCTGGCCTGGTAGCCGACGAAGAGGACCACCGTTTCCGGACGCCACAGGTTATGCTTCAAGTGGTGCTTGATCCTCCCCGCGTCGCACATCCCGCTGGCCGACAGGATGATGGCCGGTCCTTTGACGTTGTTCAGGGCCATGGACTCCTCCGCCGTGGCCGTGAAGGTCAGGCCGGGAAAAGCAAAAGGGTCGTTGCCGGCATCCAGGAAAGACCGGAATTCGGCGTCGTAGGTTTCCCGGTGCCGAACGAAAACCTGAGTGGCCGCGATGGCCATGGGCGAATCGACGTAAACGGGGATTTTCGGGATTCGCTTGGTGGACAAGAGCAAACTCAACTCGTAGAGGATTTCCTGGGTCCGCTCCACGGCGAAGGCGGGGATGAGGAGCTTCCCCCCCCGTTTTACCACCAGGTCCACCGCCGCGGCCAACTCTTCCCGCACGTCTTCCCGCACCGGGTGCAGCCGGTCACCGTAGGTAGACTCCAAAAGGAGCCAATCCGCCCCCGTGACCCGCTCCGGGTCGCGGATGATCGGGTGACCCGTCTGCCCCAGATCCCCCGAATAGACCACGGTCTTCCCCCCGGCGGCCAGTTGCACGGTCGCCGAACCCAGGATGTGTCCGGCATCGTGGAAGGTGAAGGACAGGTCTTCCCCCAATTCCACCCGCTGCCCATAATCCGCCCCTTGGAAATATGCCAAAACCGCCTGGGCGTCGGCTTGGGTATAGAGGGGTTGCGCCGGAGACAGGCCCAGGCGTTGGCGCTTGCGACTCAGCCAAACCGCTTCCGTCTCCTGAATATGAGCCGAATCGCGCAGGACGATCTCGGCCAGTTCCAGGGTGGCCCGGTGGGCGTAAACAGCGCCGTGGAAACCCTGTTTCACCAAGAGAGGGATTCTCCCGATGTGGTCCAGGTGGGCGTGGCTCACCACCAGGGCGTCCACCGCCGTCGGATCGAAAGGGAAAGCGGCGGCGTTCAAAGCTTCTTCTTCTTTCCCGCCCTGAAACAGTCCACAATCGAATAGAACTTTCTTCCCGCCCGTGTCCACCAGGTGACACGATCCGGTCACCGTACCTGCTGCACCGCAAAAGGTGATACGCATCACCAATCAAAACGGCACAAGACCGCAAATCACCTCCCCGGCCATGATCAACGTCGAGTGGTTAATTCGCCGCTCCCGGTTGACCCACCTGCCGGTCTTCCGTCCACGATGCGCTCCGAAAAAGACGCGCTTGGGCGTCCCACTCACCCAAAGTCTACCCCAAAACCGGAATTTCCTTTTGTCAGCTCTGCCCATGGCCTCACCGCCCGCAGTTCCTCTTCCAGAGCCGCCAGCAGGCGGGCGCCGGTGCGCTCCAGGCTGAAAGCCTCAACCCTCCGAGAACCCCTTTCCGTCAGGGCCTGCCGCAACTCGGGGATGTCGGCCACCAATTCGACGGCTCTCGCCACTCGCGCGGGTCCTTTTTCCTCCAGCAGCAACCCTGCCAGACCGTCTCCGGAATCGCTCCGGCGGCAAAGGCGATCACCGGCAATCGAAAGTGCATACTCTCCAGAATGGGCACGCAAAAACCCTCGTGCTCACTCAGAGTCAGAAAGACCGTGGACCGGCGGTAATGATTAATTGTGGTAAGGTGGACACGGGGTAACAGATTGGGAGGTGATGGGATAGACGAAACATGGTAAACCGCCTAAGATGGGGATTAGCAAAAACCAACCCAAAGGTGAG
>JAJZBP010000112.1 GCA_021798855.1 Bacillota bacterium | reverse complement strand
GCAATTTGGGTGTCACCCGGTGCAGGCGTTCCACGGTGGTCATGGTATCCAACCCGGTCAGGAGGACCGGAACCCCTTTCTCGGTCGCCAGGGTGAGGACGCTGAGCGCGGGTTTGAACCCTCCGGTCAGGAGCAGTCCCGCAGTGTTGGTTTCCAAGGCCAGGATGGCCAGGTCGGCCCGGTCCCCCCCGGTGACCACCAGCTTGCGAGCCATCCGCCGAAAGTAGGGCAGGGCACCGTCGGGGGACATCGCCCCGATCATCACGTCTTCCACCGGCCGCTCCAAGGCGTCGCCGGCGGCCAGAACCATCGCCCCGGAAACCTCCAGATACTCTCTGACGGTGGGTAGGGAAAGATCCTCCTGCTGGGGAATGGCTCCGAGCAGGGGGGAGCCGGCATCGGCCAAAACGGCCCCATAACGCTCCTCCACGCGGGGCAGCGCCCGGGGGGGAACCTGGGTCAGGACGGCCCCAAGCAGATGGCATCCGGCGAACGACAGGTGATCGCTCCAAAGGAGCAACCGGTCCACCTCCAGATCGTCTACGGCCCGTCCCACCAGCAGCACCTCGGCTTTCCAGCCCCGCGCCAGATGGGCCAGGTCAAGTCGCGCGGCCCGGAAGCGTTCCAAAGCGGAGCCCCCCTCCAGGATCAGGCTGGAGTAGGTCAAAACAGGCAACTCGGCCCTCCCCGGGTCCGGCGGCCCGTCCAGGTAACAGGGCGACTCCCGGAAAAAACGCAATTGCTCGACCGGTTCGGGCAACCCCAGCCATTCTTTCATCAGCGCCGCGTCCGGATCCGGGCGGTCGGCAGGAAAACTGTCGCCGTAGACCTTCCGATAGCCGACCGTCTCCCCCCGCTCCCGCAGAAGAGCAGCCAGCCCCACGGCGACCGCGGTTTTGCCCGACCCGGCCGGACCGGCCAGGAGATAGCATTTCATCCAGTAACCTCCCTCAGTTGGCGACAACCAACTTGACGTCCAAAGCCCATACCCCATCCGGATAAACCGCCAGCGGGTTGATATCCAGTTCCAGGATCTGCGGAAAATCAAGCACCAACCGGCTCAACTTGAGGATGGCTTCGATCACGCCGTCCCGGTCGAGCGCCGGAGAACCCCGATAACCCTCCAGCAGGGTGTGGGCCTTGATCTCCCCCAGCATCTCCCGGACCTCCTCCTCGTCCAACCCTTCGGCCAAGCGGAAGGAAACGTCCTCCAGCAGGTTGGCGTAGGTGCCGCCCCAGCCGACCATCAAAAGCGGCCCGAAACGGGGATCACGCGACGAGCCGAGGATCAGTTCGGTTCCCTGCGGAAACATCTTCTGCACCACAATGCCCTCGAAAGGGGTTTCGGGCAAAAAGTGGCGCAGGTTCTCCCGGATCTCGCGGAAGGCCCGCCCAACCTCCTCCGGCCCTTCCAGCCCCAGACGCACTCCACCGATGTCGGTCTTGTGGACGATCCGGTGGGAGAAGACCTTCATGGCCACCGCGGAACCGATATCGGCGGCCGCGGCGGCGGCTTCGGCGGTAGTGTGACACAGGAAAAGCGGCGCCGTGGGGATGCCGTAGGCGGCAAGAACTTCCGCAGCCCGATCGGAATCCAGGGTCGGCGACCCTCGGCGCTCACCCAGCACGGTCCCCGCCAAGCTACGGGCTTTTTCTCCCGTAGGCGAGTAGGGGGAACGGAGTGGACGTCCGATTCTTTTCCGCTGGGCAACCAAAGCCGCCAAGGCCGCCACCGCCGGTTCAGGGAACGAGAACACCGGAAGCCCCGCTTCCTCCAGCAAGGTTCTGGCCGCCGGGAGCGAAACCCCGCCCATCAGCACGACGGCGGCCGGCAGGGATGCGCCGCGGAGACGGTCCCGCAGAACGCGAGCCACGGCCTGCGGATCGATCACGGCGGTCGGCGTAAGGATGACCAAGAGCAATTCGGCCTCCATGGTGGCCAGCAGACGGGTCAGGGCCAGATCGTAGCGGACCGCATCGGCGTCGCCCACCAAGTCGATCGGGTTTTCCACGTTGGCTTCGGCCGGAAGGTTCCGCCTGAAGAAGTCATGCGTTTCCTTGGAAAAGCGGGCAAGTTCCAACCCCTGCCGCTCGATGGCGTCGGCGGTGATGACGCCGGGACCACCGGAGTTGGTCACCACCGCCACCCGGTGACCGCGCGGTGAAGGTTGCGAACTGAGCACCCTGGCCAGGGTGAAGAGTTCTTCGACGGTCCTGGCGCGCAGGATTCCGGCCCGCTGGAAGGCCGCGTCGTAAACCCGGTCGGCCCCGGCCAAAGCGCCGGTGTGGGAAGCGGCCGCGCGGGCCCCGGCGACGCTCGTACCCGACTTGTAGACAACCACGGGCTTTTTCCGGCTCACCTCTTGGGCCGTTCGCAGGAAGCGGGGACCGTCCTTGACGCTCTCCAGGTACAGCAAAACCACCTTGGTTCCGGGGTCTTCGCCCGCCGCCGCCAGAAAGTCGCTTTCCGCCAGATCTCCCTGGTTGCCCAGACTGACGAAACGGCTGAAGCCGAAACGTTCTTCCAAACTCCAGTCCAGGATGGCGGCACACATGGCCCCACTCTGAGAGAAAAAGGCGGTCGGGCCTGGAAGCGGCGTGTGAGCGGCAAAGGAGGCGTTCAGGGGGGTTCCGGTGTCCATGAACCCAAGGCAGTTGGGGCCCAGAAGCCGCATCCCCCGCCGCCGCGCAACATCCAACACCTCCCTTTCCAGGGCCGCCCCCTGCGGGCCGGTCTCCCTGAAGCCGGCGGTCAAGACAACGACGTTGGGGATTTCACGCGCGCCGATTTCCTCCAGGACCGGTAGGACAGCGGCTGCCGGCACGGCCACCACCGCCAAGTCCGCCGCCTCGGGCAGCAGGGTCACCGACGCGTACGCCGGCAATCCTTCAATCCGACCACCCTTCGGATTGACCGGGAAGATCTTCCCCGGATAGCCACTGGCCAACAGATTGCGGCAGACCACGTTTCCTACCTTTCTCCGGTCGGCGGAGGCGCCGACGACGGCAATGGCCGCCGGGTTGAAAAAGCTTTCCGGAAAGGACAAGGAACCCTCTCCTTCCAGAAGAACGGCTTGTCTCTCGCTTAATATGGAGGGGTTCGGCTACGTACATACGCCCGTCGCCCGAGGCGAGGGCAAGGAACAGACCTCCGCCAAACCCTCCGACGCCCAGTTCGCCGCCGGGGGCGTCTCCCGTGCTATAATGGAGGGGTTCGGCTACGTACATACGCCCGTCGCCCGGGACGGCTGCCGTACCACAATAGAGCATCCCCCCGGCGGGATACGCCGAGGGGGATGCTTCCCAACTCAAGGGAGCAGGACCGGCCAATCGGCCGGCATTACCGGCCAAGCCACCACTCCGCCGAACTCTTCCCGCACCGGCGGCCACAGGATCCTGCGCTCCCCGGCCACCCAGACGAGGATGGCCGCCGCCACCAAACTGCCGACAATCACCATGAATCCTCCGCCGAAACTGCCGGTGCGATCCACGATGTAGCCGACCAGGGTCGGGGCCACGATCCCGGAAATCATGCCCACCGAATTCACCAACCCCAGGGCGGCGCCCACCCGTTCCGGCGGCAGGGCGTCCATGGGCAGGGCGTAAAAGGCGCTGGGCACGGCGCTGATGCCCAGATTCCCCAGACTGAAACCAAGGACAACCGGCCAAATTCCGGGAGTGAGGTAACCAAAACCGATGGCCACCGCGGCCAGCCCAAGGGCCGGCAAGATGGTGAACGCCCGCCGCCGCAGCCGGCCGGAGGCGAACCCTCCCAGGAGCATCCCGACCACGCCGCAGGCATAAGAGACGGCCACCACGGTTCCCATCAGCCGCAGGGGCAGGTGCCTTGCCTGCAAGAGGTAGGTCGGCAACCAACTGGAGAACCCCCAAAAGGCCACAAAGACAAAAAACCAACCGATGGCCCATAACCAAATGATCGGTTTCGCCAACAGGTCACCCAGGGGCGCCCGTCGGCGCGAACAGGGACCGGGATCCCGGTAAATGGCCGCAAGCAGGACGGCCGCCACAACGCCCGGAACGGCGATGGCGAAAAAAAGCGAACGCCAGCCCCAATGGGCAATGAAGATGACTCCCAGGAAAGCCACCGTGGCCAGGCCCAAGTTGGTGGCCGACAACATGATGCCGTTGGCCCAGGCCCGCTCGTTCTTGGAGAACCACTGGGAGATCGCTTTCAGGGAAACCGGTGGGTAGAGGCCCTCCCCCAAGCCGAAGACGGTGCGGGTGGCCACCAACCCGGACATACTTCCCACCAGCCCGGTGAGAAAGGTAAACACGGACCACCAGAGGATGCCCAGGGTTGCCAGGGTCCGGCAACCGAACTTGTCTGACAGCCACCCCGCCGGCAATTCCAAGAGGACGAACCCCAGGAAGAAGGCGCTCATCGCCAAGCCCATTTCGGTGTGATCCAGATGCAGATCCTTGCCGATGAACGGTATGGCTACGCTGATGGCCCCCCGATCCAGGTAATTGACGAAGTAGGCAAAGGTCAAAACCGCCAATATACCATAGCGACCGCGCACTACAATTCCCTCCTCGCATGGGCGCTTTTTTTGACACTTCGCATTTTCCCCTATTCAGCCTATTCTCCGCCGGGTAAAACTTCCCCTTCCACGGAGGTAGAATTCGCCTTGGTTTCCAACCAAACCTCCACATCCCCATGCCTACCTGCAGAAACCAGAACCCGTCTTAAGTTCTGTCCAGTGAAGGCTCTTATGTGCCTCCTGTAACACCTGGCCAAAAAAACTGAAAAATTAGTGGCCAAGCAGCGTGAGAAACGACAGGATTATCAAGGACACGTCAAAGTCAGCGTGGTCAGGAGGCAGGATCTGGTAGATTATTGGAGTGGAGCTACCAATTCGGCGTGGTAAAGGGTCTTTTGGGAAAACCGCGTCCTGCCGATTTTAGCAGATGGCAAGGCGAATACCCTCCCGGAAATTCCGCGAGGGATGGGGTGCGAGCCAGTACGAAGATTTTACTCAGATGCCGAGGGCAAGGCAGATCCATTCGGGATGCCGGCCAAGCAACCGGGTGGCGGGGGCTATGGGAGTCACTCCAATTCGGCGTAACAAGCTGATGGCCCAATTGCGGAGGGAGGCCATGGCTTGTGGAAAGGAAAGGAAGAGGCTTTGGCCGATGCCCTTCAGGGAATAATGCAACCCCACCAACGGTTCATGATCAGTCGGCAGTTAGCTCACATTGACCATCTTGAAGAACTGATTGCTGACGTGAGTCAAGAAATCGCCAAGAGAGTTGACCCTTTTGAAGAAACGAAACAACGCCGAGTAACGGACGCTATCTCTTCGCACTGATTCGTTTTTTATTCGTGCGCCGGACGAGCGGCAGAGTTTTCAGCTACTTGCCGGAGACGACCCTTTTATTCCTGGTCACCTTGAGCGGTTTTCTGCTGGAAATCACCTATATCCTAAGCGCCCCCGACCCAAGACCCTTCGCTTACCACCTTGTCGGCTATCAAACGGCCCGCCTTGTGGCCCCCCTACAATGGCCCTGGAATAACCTCTTGCCGGTCGTCCTGGCCGTCCACTTACTTTTGGTCGCCTCTTTTTTCGCTTACATCCCTTTCAGTCGGTTGGTCCACGTCATGGCGACACCGCTGGGGAGACTCCTCAATTCCCAAACCGCAATTTTGGCCGAGAAAAGGCGGACCGTCGTTTCCGGTCTCCTTAACCTTGAGGGTCATCGACTTCCGTAAATAAAAGGAGGATCTCCATGCCCAACGTCCTGACCGGAAGGAACCGCGTTTTAAAGGCCCTCCAAGGGGAACCGGTGGACCGGCTCCCGGTATTGTGCGTGAACCAGACGGCAACCTATGAGCAAATGGAGATACTGGGAGCCGCGTGGCCGGAGGCCAATTCCGAAGCCGAAAAAATGGCCGAGCTGGCGGCAGGATCCCATCTGATTTTGGGTTTTGACGCAGTCCGCCTTCCTTTTTGCCAAACCATCGAAGCCGAAGCGATGGGTTGCGTCCTAAAAAAAGGGGGGAGAATGAACCTACCCAGCGTTCAGAAACACCCTTACAATATTGATGCAAACGAAGTGTCGGTGCCGGACGACTTTTTGCGGTTAGGCCGAATCCCACAATTATTGGAAGGCATTCGCCTGTTGAAGGCCCGGGTTGGAACAACCGCGTTGGTGATCGGTGGCATTATCGGGCCTTACAGCACTGCGGGGAACCTTTTAGGAACCGAGGAACTTCTGCGAAAAAGTTTTCGCCAACCGGAGAAATTGGCCAATTTTTTGGCTGCGGGGACGCAAATTGGCTTGGCCTTGGCCAAGGCCGAAATTGCCGCCGGCGCAGACGTGATTTGCATTGAAGACATGCTGGCTTCGTTGGGTTTGGTTAGTCCCAATATTTTCCGCGAAGTGATTCTCCCTTGGCATAATCACTTGGTGCCAGCCATCGGTTCCGTGCCGGTGATCATGCATATCTGTGGCGCCTTGGATGAAGTTCTCGGAGACGTTGCCGACACCGGGGTGGACGCGATAAGCGTGGAAGATAAAGTAAACGCCAAAGCTGCCGTGGCCAAACTGACAGCCAAAAACCATCCGGTGGCCCTGCTCCGCGGAGTAAGCGCTC
>JAJZBP010000111.1 GCA_021798855.1 Bacillota bacterium | reverse complement strand
TCCTCGGCGTCACAGGTGACGCCTGCGCCACGCTCCCGGCGACGGGCGCATGTACGGAGGCGAAACCTTCCTTAATGTGTGGTAAGGTGGACACGGGGTAACGGATTGCGAGGCGAGCAAGGAGAGGGAAGGGGCTGGGTTTCGAAGAACCGTCGGCTTGAAACGCCCGTATTTTAAGATGGCTGGAGAATTTCTTCGGCAAAGCAGAGAAACGAAAACGGGGTGGCCACCTTGGAACTTGCCATCGTGATGCCGGCGTTGCTCAGCACGCCTGACCATCTGCGTTACACGGCCGGCACCATTGCCAGCATTAAAAGCCGCTATGATCACCGCATCCTATTGCTGCTGAACCGCTGGGAAGGGTTTGAGGTCGAGTTGGAGGCGTTGGCAACGGCCCATCCCTTGGAGATGGTTCGCAACCCACAGCCCAGGAGTGTGGCGGCATGTTGGAATTACGGCTTGACTTGGGGTTTGCAAAAAGGGGCCTCGGCCGTTTTGGTCCTCAACAACGATATAGTCTGCAAGCAAAACTGCGTCGATCGTTTGGTGGATTTCGCCAGGCACCATCCGGAGTTTGTCTTGGTTACGGCCTGGGAACACGCCGATTTGGCGACGCTGGAAGACAGCGAAGAACGGGAAGAGTGGGTGGAGAGCCCGCATTTTAGTTGTTTTTTGGCTGGAAAAAGCCTTCTGGAGAGGATCGGGCGATTTGACGAGGCCTTTTTCCCGGCCTATTACGAGGACAACGACATGCATCATCGAATCAAGTTGGCCGGGGAACGAGCGGTATGTTACAGGGGTGCCCGCTTTTATCACCACGGTTCCCGCACCATCTGCGTGGATCCAAGGCTGGCTGAAGCCAACCGCAACTCGTTCACGCGCAACGGCGAGTACTACATGGCCAAATGGGGGGGGCTGCCGGGACGGGAACGGTTGGCTTATCCCGCGGCCTTGGTCACCGGAGAAAAAACGGGTGGGGTGAAACCCTCCTGGCCGGTGAGGGATTCCTCCGGCGACGGCACCCGACCACGCTTGGCCATGTCGGCGCTGGCCAGGCGCTGGTCCGGGGATGGGCGGCGGTCCGGCTGAGGCGAAGGGGAGCGGCGGACGGATGCAAACGAACCTGAGGTCGAGCGGGTGGCTTCGGAGGCTGCCCACCGGGAACCCGGCTTTTGGCGGCAAAAGCCGGGTTCTTTATTTTGGCCACAAGGGAGAGACAAGGGATATGGCGAAGTGTAAATAGTCAAGGATGTCGGACGGAGACGGATGGAGGGGAGAAGGTGCCCTTAAAGGTGCCCTTAAAGGTAGCGGTGTTAGCCTCGGGCAGAGGCTCCAACCTGGAAGCGCTGCTGGAAGGAGCCGGGGAAGCCTACGGGGTGGAACTGGTGGTCAGCGACCGCCGGGAGGCCAGGGCGTTGGCAGTCGCCGCCGGTGCCGGAGTGAGGGCCGTGTTTGCCGATCCGAAGGCCCACCGCGGTTTAGCCGATTATAACGCTGCTTTGGCGCGACTCCTGGAGGGTGAAGGGATCGAATTGGTGGCCTTGGCCGGTTACATGCGCCTGGTCCGGGAAGAATTGCTCCGATCCTTTGCCGGTAGGATTATGAACATTCATCCCTCCTTGTTGCCGGCGTTTCCTGGAGCCGACGCCCAGGCCCAAGCCTTGGTCCATGGCGTCAAGGTGTCCGGTTGTACCGTCCATTTTGTGGATGAAGGAGTGGATACTGGTCCTATTATCGGGCAACGGGCCGTGCCGGTTCTGGAGGGAGATAACGCGGAGACATTGTCGGCCCGGATCCTGGAGGAGGAACACGTGCTTTATCCCCGGATGGTGACCCTGTATGCGTTGGGGAAGATCGTTACAATTGGGCGGAGGGTTGAGGTAAGAACCTGAAAGGAGTGGATGACGACGAAACGGCGGGCGCTTTTGTCGGTTTCGAACAAGTCCGGAATCGGAGAATTGGGCAGGGGACTGGTCGAGTTGGGGTGGGAGATAGTTTCGACCGGGGGGACGGCGGCGGCATTGATCGGGGCGGGGGTGCCGGTAACCAAGGTTAGTGAGGTCACCGGATTTCCGCAGATTCTGGGTGGACGGGTTAAGACCCTGCACCCGCTGGTTCACGGGGGCATTCTCGCCCGCCGGGATCTGCCGGAGCATCTGGCGGAACTGGCGGCTCACGGCATCGCACCGATCGATCTGGTGGTCGTGAACCTGTATCCCTTCCGGGAAACCGTATCCCGGCCGGGGACATCCCTGGAAGAGGCTATCGAGCACATAGATGTCGGCGGGCCGACGATGGTCAGGGCGGCGGCCAAGAATTATCGTGGAGTCGTCGTGGTGGTCAATCCCGGCCGCTATGCGGAAGTCATGACTCAATTGAGAGAAAAAGGCGACGTGGCGGAGGAACTGCGGTATGCCCTGGCGGTGGAGGCCTTCCGTCACACCGCGGTATACGATGCCCAGATCGCCGCCTACCTGTCGCGGGAAGAGGGGGATTTTCCTCCGGAATTGGTCTTGGCTTACGAAAAAGTGGATGACCTGCGGTATGGGGAGAACCCACACCAGCGGTCAACCCTGTACCGTGATCTGCTGCCGACGCCGGGACCGACCTTGGTGGGGGCCCGACAATTGGCCGGGAAGGAACTCTCTTACAACAATCTCAACGACACCGAGGCCGCCTTGGATCTTTGTCGTGAATTCAGTACTGCGAACCCGGTGGTGGTGGCGGTCAAGCACGCCAACCCCTGCGGGGTGGCGGCGGGAGCGTCCGTCGCCGAAGCCTTTCGGCGGGCACGCGATGCCGACCCCGTGTCCATTTTCGGAGGGATCGTGGCCTTGAATCACAAGGTCGACGGCGAATGTGCGCGACTCATGGGGGAGATCTTCTTGGAGGTGGTGGTCGCGCCGGCCTATTCTCCTGAGGCCGTCGAGATTCTGGGTAAACGGAAAGGATTGCGGATTCTGGAGGTTCTCCCCTGGGAGGAACCGCGGGGTCGGGATTACGTGATCAGTCGGGTCAGCGGCGGCGTGGTCATCCAGGACAACGACCGTCTGCTGGAGGACGGCGGGAACTGGAGGACGGTGACGGGTGGGGAGCCGTCGGCCGCGACTTTGGATGATCTCCTGTTCGCTTGGCGAGTGGTCAAGTGGGCCAAGTCCAATGCCATTGTGATCGTCCGCGACCGGACCACTTTGGGCATCGGAGTGGGGCAGACCAACCGGATCGACGCTGCCAGGCAGGCTCTTGCGCGTGCGGGAGAGCAGGCTCGAGGAGGTGTGCTGGCGTCCGATGCCTTCTTTCCTTTTCCCGATGTGGTTGAGGAAGCGGCCAAAGCGGGGATCAGCGCCATAGTCCAACCGGGAGGCTCGACGCGAGATCCCGAGTCGGAGGAAACGGCACGGGTGGCGGGGATCACGATGGTGTACACGGGCGTCAGGCATTTTCGGCACTAATCGGGGCGGGCGGGGAGGAACGTTTATTTGCGGATTCTGGTGATCGGCGGTGGCGGCCGGGAACATGCCATCGTCTGGAGATTGACCCGCGACGCGGGAACGCAAGTGTATGCCTGTCCCGGCAACGTGGGGATGACCGGGGTGCGCAGGCTTGAAGCCGCGAACCTGGATGTGGCGGGTGTGGTGGCCCGCGTCAAGGAAACGCGGGCGGAACTGGTGGTGGTGGGGCCGGAGAACTGGTTGGCTGCGGGTTTGGTCGATGGCCTGCGGGCGGAAGGCATCCCGGCCCTCGGACCAGACCGGGGCGGTGCCCGGTTGGAAGCGAGCAAGGCTTTTGCCAAAGAAGTGATGGAGGAGGCGGGAATACCGACGGCCGGTTACGCCGTTTTCACCGAGGCGGGCGAAGCCAAGGCGTACATCGACGCGCATCCGGCAGCCCTGGTGGTCAAGGCCGATGGTCTTTGCGCCGGCAAGGGAGTGGTCGTTGCCGGGAGTCGAAGCGAGGCGCGGCAGGCGGTGGATGACCTGACCGCCCAATATGGATCGGAACTGGTGGTGGAGGAACGCTTGGAGGGGAGAGAGGTCTCCCTCTTGGGGCTGACCGACGGGGAAAGAGTCTTGCCTTTTCCGGCGGCCAGGGATCACAAAAGGGTTTTTGACGGCGACCGGGGGCCGAACACGGGGGGTATGGGGGCCATCGCGCCGCCGGCCGACGTCTCGGAGGACGAGACCAGGCGCCTTTGCCGGCAGTTTCTGGAGCCGGTTGTCGTCCGTTTGCGTGAGAGGGGTATCCTCTATCGCGGGGTCATTTACGCCGGACTGATGCTCACCCGGGACGGCCCCAGGGTTTTGGAATTCAATGTTCGCTTCGGCGATCCGGAAACCCAGTCCATCCTGCCGCTCGTGGGTGGGAACCTGAGCGAGTTGATGGCGGCGGCGGCGGCGGGCGATCTGGGACGAATGGAGATGCCCTGGAAGGCGGCGGCAGCCGTAACGGTGGTTTTGGCATCGGGGGGATATCCGGGCCCCCACACCACGGGGAAGGTGATTACCGGACTAGAAGAGGTGGCAGATCTGGGAGGGGTTTATGTTTTTCACGCCGGTACCGGTCTGGAGGAGGGAAGGTTGGTTACCGCCGGAGGCAGGGTGCTCGGGGTGACGGCGGTCGGTGACAGCCGGGAGGCGGCCATGACCTTGGCCTACCGGGCTGCTGATATGATTCATTTTGAGGGCATCCATTACCGCATGGATATCGGAAGCTCTCCAACGGAAAAATAACGGGCACGCCCGAGGGATAAAAACACGATTGGGGGGAAAAGGTAAAAAAAGAGGCGCGGATTCGGGAGGGATGAACGATGGGACGGCGTTGGTTGGCGAGTCTGTTGGCTCTTTTTTTCCTTACCGGTTGCAGCATGCAACTCGGTAGTTCCCATCCGTCACCCAAGCCTGGAGACGGAAGCGGCAACGGCAGCGTCGGCCATTCGAGCCATGCGGGCGGCGGCGGCGGCGGTTCGTCCTCATCGTCCGCTTCGCCTTCTCCCCAGATCCAACAGGCGGTCAGGATCGAATTGGAATCCCCCAAGATGGAAGCCTACATTCGCAATCTGGTGCTGACGGTGGATCTGAAGGCACTTTTATCCACGCCCCAAGCGCAGGAACAGATCAAGACGGCGTTGGTGTCGGCTCTGGGGGCGCCGGACGTGCAAAAGCAGTTGCAGGATAACATGCAAAAGGTGGCCCAGTCGCCGACTATGGAGAAGACCATTTCCGAAGCCGTCAAGTCGGCGCTTTTGAAGATCATCTCCGGTGGCGGCGGAAGTTCGGGTGGCGGCGGCAGTTCCAGCGGGGGCGGCAGTTAGGTGGGGGCGGCCGGATTGGCCGTCTTTTTCGTGTTTATGGAGGATTGAGGCTTTTCCCCTCGAAGAGGGAATAGAGAAGGAAGGGTTCGGCTACGTACATGCGCCCGCCGCCTGGATCGTGGCGCAGGCGCCACCTGTGGCGCCGAGGACCGTCGCCGAACCCCTGACGCCCAGTTCGCCACCGGGGGTGGCTCCCATGCTAATAATAAAATGGAGGGATGGGGATTGTATGACGCGATAGTCGTCGGGGGAGGGCCGGCCGGAGGTGCGGCGGCACGGGAGTTGTCCCGCCGTGGCCACCGGGTATTGCTGTTGGAAGCCAGGGGAATTCCCAGAGATAAGCCTTGCGCGGGAGCCGTGGCCGCCAAGGCTCTCCCCCTCTTGGGGAAAGGATTTTCCGGTCAGGTGCTGGAGGAGTTGCGCCGCGCGGTTTTTGTCCTGAACACCCGCCGCCCGGTCGGTTCCGCGACCGAGGAGCCTTTCGCCTACATGGTGGCGCGGCCCAGCTTCGACGCTTGGCTGGTGGGCGAAGCGGCGGAGGCCGGAGCCCAGGTGCACACCCGCGAACCGGTGGAAGGGATCGAAACCGGCGCCGATGAGGTGGTGGTGCGCACCGGTATCGCGGCCTACCGGGGGAAATACCTGATTGGAACCGATGGGGCCAACGGCGTCTGCGCTCGCCTGCTGGGCTTGACCGGAAAGGTTCCCCGGGGCGGCTCCGTGGAAATGGAGATACCCCTGCCGGCGGCGCAAAGGGACCGCTTTCGGGGAACCGCCCTGGTTGATTACGCTTTTCTCCCCTGGGGTTACGCTTGGGCTTTCGCCAAAGGGGAGCGGCTGTCGGTGGGAGTGGGAACCTTCGCCGCGGGCGTCAGGCAGCGCCGGGTGGATTTGCACGGCTACCTGCGGCGGTTTTTGACGCAACTTTGGCCGGGGGCGGGGGAGGGTTTCCGGGGGGTTGGACACCCCATCCCCCTGGGTGGGCGCCGGCATCCAATCGTCGGTGAGCGGGTTGTGCTGGCCGGGGACGCCGCCGGGTTCACCGACCCCTTTTACGGCGAGGGTATCTATTACGCGCTGAAGAGCGGGTGCATGGCGGCGGCGGCGGTCGGCGATTCCCTGGCCGGCAAGGAGGGTTTGGCCGCTTATCAGCGGCGCACCGACGAGGAGATCACAGAAACCTTGGGCGTCGCCGCCCGGATCGCCCGGCTTTTCTACTCCTGGCCATCCTTGGCCCACCGGGTTCTGGTGGAGAACGGTCCGGGAGGGGAGTGGTTTCTGCGGGTGGTGAACGGGAAAGAATCCTACCAGGCGTTTTATCGCTGGGCGGCGAGGCAAATGTTGCGTGGCGGCAGGGTCGGGTCATACCCAAAGGAAGGTTTCGCCTCCGCACATGCGCCCGTCGCCTGTGGCGAGGGCAAGGAACGGACCT
>JAJZBP010000110.1 GCA_021798855.1 Bacillota bacterium | reverse complement strand
CGACGGGGGCGGTGGTGGCGGTTATGCCGCCCGGGTGGAGGACGCCTTTGCCCATTACCAGGATCGGACTCTCCTCGATGTGTGGGCCGGGAAAGGGCCGCGAAAGGGAGAATACCCGGCCCGCGGGCCGTCATTGACGCTCTATGCGGTGGGAAGCGGACCCTTCGGCGCGGAGAGCAATTTTGGACCGGCGGGGACGCTGCGCCAGGTGATCCCCCCGGAAAGGCTTTACGCGGCGGTTCCCGGCCAAGTGATCTGCACCGGCGGCAAGAGGGCGGAAAAGTGCGTGCAGGTTGAATGGCCGCTGCAATTGGAGACCGTGGGGAAAGGGATTACGACAATGGGTCGGCTGTTTTACCCCGGAATGAGCGTGTGGATGGGCAAGGTCAACCTGAACCGGCCGCCGAGCCGGCTTGCCCGGGATGGGAGCGGAGCCATCCGGGTGGTGGCCGAGTGGTTTTACCGAACCGCCGGGGGAAAAAGGGGACAAACCCAAGCCCAAGCCCAAGCCGAAACGACTTTACCGGTGCGGCTTGTTCATGGTGGCCGTTGAGACCGCCTTGGGGCAACCGGTTCGAGCCCTTTTTTCCCCAGAATCTCGGGCTTCAGGGATTACCCGGACCAAGCGGGCATAAGGATCGACGGGAGGATGAAGCGATGCGTTTTAGAGGCGGGGTGGCCTTCCCGCGGGAATTAAAGCCTTTCGCGGATCGCCCCATCACCGGGCTGCCGGAACCGGCGGAGGTCCTGGTGCCCCTTTACGGCGGGCCCGGGAAGCCCTGCCGCCGTCTGGTCGAGAGGGGCGAGCGGGTGGAGGAGGGCGCCGTCATCGGGGAAGGGGACGCGGAGTTGGCCGCGGTCCACGCCACCGTGACCGGGACCGTGACGAGACTGGAAACCTGCCGCCTCCCGGCGGGCGACGAATGGCCGGCGGTGCGGATCAGGCGGGGGGAATCGGCGGCTCACGGACAAGAAGGGACCAGCCGGGCGCCGGCGGCCACCCTGCCCGACCTGGCTTGCCAAATGGGAATCCTGGGCTTGGGGGGAGCCGCCTTTCCCCTGCACCGCAAGCTCCGGTTGCCCGCGGGAGCCCAGGTGGACGACGTGATCCTCAACGGAGCCGAGTGTGAGCCCTGCCTGTCGGGAGATTACCGGCTGCTGTTGGAGCGGACGGCGGAAATACTGGCCGGAGGTTTGCGCATCCTCGCCCATTTCCGGGCCAAAAGGCTCTGGGTGGGCATCGAGCAGGACAGGGAGCGGGCGATCGCCGCGGTGAGGCGGGCGACCGGGGGTGGAAGGCGGGCTCGGGTGTTTGCGTTGCCGGCCCGCTATCCCCAGGGGGCGGAGAAACAACTGGTGCGAACGGTCCTGGGGCGGGAGATCCCAAGGGGCGTTTACCCTTGGCAGACGGGCGTTTCCGTCCACAACGTGGGGACGGCCCTGGCGGTCAGCCGGGCCATGGCGGGGCAGCCGCTTTTGGCGCGGGTGGTGACGGTGGCGGGGGAGGCCGTCAGGGAACCCGGGAACTACCTGGTCAAGATCGGGGCAAGCCTGGCCTGGGTTCTCGAACAGGTCGGCCTGAAAGAACGACCCGAAAAGTTGCTGGTGGGCGGACCGATGATGGGCTTCGCGCAGGCCGACGCGAATGTCCCGGTGACCAAGGGCACCACCGGAATCCTGGCTTTGACCGCGGGAGAGTGGCCGCAGCCGACGCCGTGCGTCCGTTGCAGTGCCTGTGTGGAGGCGTGTCCGGCGGGCCTTTTGCCGCTGTACCTGGAGGGCTACACCCTGAAGGGGCTTTTCGCGCAGGCCGCGGCGCACCATCCGGGGGACTGCATCGAGTGCGGCGCCTGTTCCTACGTATGTCCCGCGCACCGCCCCCTGGTTCAGTCCATCCGCTGGGCCAAAAGGGAGTCCGGACGGCGTTCGCCGGTGGCCTGAGATGGTCGTCAGTCCTTCGCCTCACCTGCGACGGGGCCGGGATGTGGCCTGGCTGATGGAGAGGGTGCTCCTGGCCCTGCTGCCGGCCACCTTCAGCGGCCTTTACCGTTACGGTCCGGCGGCTCTGCCCGTTTTGCTCGGCGCCCTGGCCGGGGCCGCCCTGGGAGAGACCTTTTGGTTGGTGGCGCTCTCGCGCCGGGGGGTCATTCAAGACCGTTCCTGTCTGGTCACCGGACTGCTGCTGGCCCTCCTGCTACCCCCCCGTTTTCCCTGGTGGATGGCCTTGTTCGGGGGCCTTTTCGCCACAGGCTTGGTCAAAGGAGCTTTCGGGGGCCTCGGCTCCAATTTCCTGAACCCGGCTCTTTCCGCCCGCGCCTTGCTGCTGGCCGCCTGGCCGGTGGCGATGACCACCTGGGTGGTTTCGCCGGATGCCCTGGCTTCGGCCACCCCACTGGCCGGGGCGTTTCCCAAGGAGACGAGGTTGGCGGCGCTGCACCTTCCCTGGACGGTGCTCCTGCGGGTGGGAGGCGGCGGTTCGTTGGGGGAAACCTCACCCCTGGCGGTGCTGGTGGGGGCGGCTTATCTCCTGGCCACGGGGGTGATTGACTTCCGGATTCCGGCCGGCTTCCTGGCCAGCCTGGCCCTGGGAGGGTGGTTTCTGGCCGGGTCGAGGGGTTTGGGCAGCGGCGACCCGTTCTTCCAAATCGTGGCGGGAGGAGCGTTGCTGGGGGCTTTCTTCATGGCCACGGACTATGTGACCGCTCCGGTGACCCGCGGGGGACGGTGGATCTACGGAATGGGCTGCGGGGTGCTGACGTTGTTGATCAGACTTTACGGCGGATACCCCGAGGGTGTCACCTACGGTGTCCTGTTGATGAATACCGCGGCTCCCCTGCTGGAGAAGATCACCAGGCCACGCCTTTACGGGGAGCGGGGCCCCTTCCACCGATGAATTGGCGGGGGGCGCTGTTCCTGGGAGTCATGGCGGCCTTGGCCGGGTTTTCCCTTTCCCTGGTTCACCAGGCCACCGCGCCGGTGCTGCGGCGGCATCTGCTGGCCGCCGAAGAAGCGGCGCTGCGGGAGGTTTTGCCGGGAGCCGCAACCTACCGTTACCGGACGGATCTGGTGAAAGGGGCGGCGGGAGGAAAGGTGCGTCTGGTTGGAGCCTGGGAGGGAATCCCTTCGGGGATGGTTTACCTGCTGGATTCCCCCGGGTACGGCGGGCCGATTCGGGTGATGGTCGGGGTCAGGGGAGGCCGAATCACCGGCCTGCGGGTGGTGGATTCGGCCAAGGAAACGCCCGGTTTGGGGGCGCGGGTACGGGAGAGTTGGTTTGCCGGAGCGTTCTTGGGCAAGCACGACACCGGCGGGGTGGGGGGGATCGCTTCGGCCACCGTCAGTTCCAGGGCGGTTTTGCGGGCGGCCGAGACCGCCCTGAACCTGGACCGGCGTTTTGGGCGGAGGTGAAGGCGACGTTGGCGGAATTATGGAGAGGCCTGGGCAAGGAGAACCCAACCTTTCGGCTCTTCCTGGGAATGTGCCCGACCCTGGCGGTGACCACGGCGGCCCGGAACGGGTTCTGGTTGGGAGTGGCGGTTATTCTGGTTCTCTCCATCACCAATCCCCTGGTTTCCTTGCTGCGGGTGGTCATCCCATCCTCCGTCCGGTTGCCGGCCTTCATCCTCCTGATCGCCGCAGCCGTTACCGCCGTGGACATGCTCTTTCACGCGTTCCTGCCGGGGATGTACGCGATCTTGGGCATCTACCTTCCCCTGACGGTGGTCAACTGCCTGATTCTGGCCAGAGCGGAAAGCTTCGCTTCCCGTAACCCGCCGCTCTCGGCCTGGTTGGACGGTTTGGGAATGGGCCTCGGTTTTACGTTGGCCCTGACTCTGGTGGGTGGGGTGCGTGAGGTGCTGGCCGGCGGCAAACTGACTTTGGGCGGCGCGTCCCTGTTGCCCCGTGGGATCTTTCCCCCGACCCTGATCTGGACGTTGCCGCCGGGAGCCTTCCTGACTTTGGGGTTGGTCCTGGCCCTGGTGAATTATTTGGAACGGCGGCTGAAAGGCTGATCGTTCCACCCAGCCGCCAACCGGCGCAAGACGATGCTCGGGAAATGTCCGTTCGCCGTCGTGATCGCCAAAGGTTGAAGGCGGCTTTTTTCGGGGCTTGCCGATATTTGCCTGTTACATAAAAAAGGAGGAAAATGAAGATGGATTAAGCAAAGGAGGGTAAAATTTGCGGCGCAAGCAGTTGATCACAGCGGCTTTTTCCCTGGGTCTCCTTTTGGCTTCGGTCATGCCGGCCACGGGAGTGGAGGCGGCCACCTGGTTCACCAATTACAATCCGGTTACTCCCGGCAACACGTGGTCTTTCAGCACGGGGAGTTCCGCGACCGGGGCGGGGGGATGGTCCGGCGGCGCGTTTTCCACCCAGGCGCCGGCGGGAACCCCGGCCGCAACCTGGTACGGTTGGTCGGCGCCGCCGGAGAGCCAGGTTTATTCCACGTTTGGAACCGGCGAAACGAGTGGTCCGAATGGGACGAGCGCCGGTCAGCCGGGGCCGATCACCTTTTTTCTCAGTCAATCGCTGCCGGGGAGCACGGCCACCGTTCCTCCCCCGGCGGCGGCAACTCCGCCGCCCTCAAACTCGGGGACGATCCAGGGTTCCAATGCTCCGGCGGTGCCGGGAGCCGCGGCGATGAGCCCACAGGAGGCCCAATTGTTCCGCTTGGTCAATGGGGCCAGGGCGGCGGCGGGTTTGCCGGCGCTGCGCTGCGACCTGCGTTTGGTGGGCATCGCGCGGGCCAAGGCCGAGGACATGGTGGCGCTCAACTACTTCGGGCACTGGTCGCCGACCTACGGGATGGGGAACATGATGATGCAAAAGGCGGGGATCAATTTCAGCCTGTGGGGAGAGAACCTGGCCGGGGCGCCGACGTGGGGCACCGCTTTCAGCGCGCTGATGAGCAGCCCCCTGCACCGGGATAACATCCTCGGGCGGGATTACAACAGCATCGGTGTCGGGGTGGCTCAGGGCGGCGAGTTCGGGCTGGTCGTGGTGATGGAGTTCGCCAAGGAGACTTAGCAAAAGGCCGCGGCGGATGGGTCGGACGGGGGCGCGAACATGGGTGGGGAGCGGGCCGGCGTAGTGGACGGGAGCGGGAGCGGGCCGGCGTAGTGGAGGGGCCGATTTTGGTCTTTCCACGGGGACGGCGCATAGAGTGTAGGCGTGGACAGGCAACGAGAAGCGGTTTGGGTGGTCCGGGTGGGGAACCTGGAATATGCGGTGGAACTGCGGCGGGGTAGGCTGCAGGCGTTCAACCGTGGAAAGGCCTTGCGCAACCATTCCCCCTGGTTGCGCAAAGGAAAAGAGGAAAGCGGCGTTATCCTGGCGGAGAACGCCCTTTTCCCGTTTGCCGCGGCGGGCGGAGACGCGCTGCACGTGGTTTATTGGGATGGGCGGGGATGGGTATACCGGCGTGGGGTAAGGGAGGAACCGGAAGCCGAAGAGCGGTTTGGAGCGATTGGTTCACCCCTGGCCGCGGCCTTGGTCGCCGCCGGCGAGAGGGTCTTTTTCTTGGAATTGACGTGGGCAGATGTGGGCAGTTGGCGCCTGGTGACGCGCCTGCCGGGCGGGAATACCGGCGCCGGCAAGGGGCCGGAACTGACCGGGGGTGGGCAGCACCCGCACAATCCGGTGGCGGTGTGGGATGGGGGGATCCTGCACTTGGTCTATTCGCGGGAGAACATCCTGCTGTATCGCAATTGGCTTCCGGGAACACGGAGTTGGAGCGGCGCGCTGCACCTCGGGGAGGGAAGGTCGGCGTGCCTGGTTGTGGCCGGCGGCAGGAAGTATTGCCTGTGGAACGCCGAGGGCGGATGGCGTTTGCGAATCGGCAATTCGCTGGGATGGGGAGAATCGCGGTTGGTGGCCAGGGTTGAGGGAACGGAGGGGGGGCTGTTCGCCACCGAGGAAGGACTCGTGGTGGCGGTGAGGGAAAAGCGGCGCCTGCGCCTTTACCTGTCGGCGGATGAGGGGATCTCCTGGGTGGAAGAGAGGGGTGGGGAGGTGGCCGGGCCGGGCTGGTTTGCGGCCATTACTGGTTGTGGGGGGGTGCAGGTCTATCGCCGGATGGCGGAGGAGAACACGCCCTCCCCGCACTCCCGGACCGAGTCCGGGGGCAGGGGAGAGCCGAAGGCGGAAGATGGTTGGAGGGGAGAACCGGTCTCGGACCTTTTGGCGGAGGCCGGGAGGATTTTTGACCGGTTGGCCGTGGAACTGGTTGAACTCAGAGCCAAGCAGGAGCAGGCGGAACAGGCGGCAAAGTATTGGCGTGAAGTGGCCGCCAACCGGGGGGACGAATTGCGCCGTGCTTGGCGGGAGCGGGAACGGGAGCGGGAACGGGAGCGGGAGCGGGAGCGGGAGCGGGAACGGGGGCAGGGGCGGGCCGGGCGCCGGCGGGATGAAGCGGAATGGGGAGAGTTGCGGCCAACGGAGGCCGGAAGCAAGGGGGGTGGAGAGGAACCACGGCCACCTGACCGGACGGCGGAGGCGGCCTCGCTGGCAAACGGTCGTGAAACGGGATGGAAACTGTTCTTTTGGGTTGCCTGGCTCACCCGGCTAAGGAGAAGGTGGGGTGACAACCGCTGTTCTGCCGAGCCGGTGCGTTCGCCAAACTCGCCCCGCCCACCCGACTGATTCCACCGCCCTTGGGGCGCGGCATGTACTTCGGCTGGAGTTTGATACATGAATCTTTCCGAGTGCAGGACGTCCAAGACGGCTTCCCGTTCCGCCGCGCTCAAGGCCCGTTCAGGACGAGGGCGAGAGGTGAGCTTCAGCTTTGGCTGGTGCTGACGGTATAGAGAGGACCGGGGCACCCCCAATGCCTGGCAAGCGGGCGCTGTTCCT
>JAJZBP010000109.1 GCA_021798855.1 Bacillota bacterium | reverse complement strand
TTCCGATCTCGGTGAAAAGGTAGGCGTGGCCCACCTGCCCCCGCTCCACCGCTTGACGCAGGGACTTGACCGCCGCCTTTTGGGCCACCACCTGGGAAAAGGTTTGCGGGCGCCACTCCCGATAGAGAACGAGACGCAAGGGAATCACCTCGTTATCTTAAGTTCGTCCCGGGCTCGCCTTTTCCTCCAGCCACTGATCCACGAAAAAAGGAGGAATCCGGCATTGACGTTTTGAATAACAACCCAACCAGCCGAAAGGAGATGCCCAAAATGCGTCAAATCGTGGCCATCATCCGGCCATCCCATTTCGATGAAGTAAAAAAAGCCCTGCAGACAATAGATGTCCAGGGCATAACCGTCACGGAAGTCTCCGGTTGCGGGAAACAAAAAGGACAAACCATGGTCTACCGAGGAGCCACAAGCGAGATTCGTTTGCTCCCAAAGATCAGGATCGAACTTGTCGTTCGGGATTCTTCGGTTGAGTCCGTGGTCGACACGATTTGCCAAACCGCCCGGACCGGGGAGATCGGCGACGGTAAGATTTTCGTCCTGCCGGTCGAGGAAAGCATTCGCATCAGAACCGGCGAGCGAGGTGACCAGGCGCTCTAGGTTCCCCCACGAACCGCTCCCCCTCAGCTCGCCTCAACTTTACGCCTAGGTCTACCCCTCCGCCGGTTTCCGTCTTCCTCGCCCTCGGCCGGGCGCCGTGACCGGCGGCGGCGCTTAATGGTTTCCGGCTCTATCTGAGTCACCAAGTCCGCAGCCCTCTGGTAAGCTTGGCCGATGCGCGCAAGCTCAATCCCGCCGGTGTTCCCCGGATCCAAACCGGTGGCCGCCGCACTAAATTCCTCCGCCATGGCCCGCAAAATTTCCAACGTCTGATCTTTTGTCATAGCTTTCCCTCCGTTGACAATCCAAATTCGCATTGGTTAATTCTATTTTGTTTTTCTAACTCCTTCTCCATTATATAAATAAACCTAAAAACTTTTTCCTTTCTGCAATCTCCTCGGAAATTTTTTTTCTAAATGAACTGAGAAGGAAGCCGTCCGCTTTAAGTGTGGATAGCTTCCTTCTGCTCCCCGATGAACGTAATTATGAAAAGGTAATTGCCCAACAATGTTCCGAGCACAGCCAACGCAGCCACCCGACAGGAACCATCGCGGCATCCCACCGGGTTCAGCCGATAATTACCCTCCTTCCGCCGCGTCGGTGGCCGTGACCGCGTGTCGCACCACTTGGGGGTACCCCTGCGATAGGTCCGAGGGGAAAACGTTTGGCTCGGTCCATCCGTGGGCGTAGGCGGGAACACCGTGTTCCCCGATGTCCAATCCTTGGTCCTCCTCGTCGGCCGATACACGTATGCCCACGGTTCGCTTTAGGAGATAAAAAAGGCCATAGGTCGCCACAAATGACCAGCCGGCGACGCAAACCAAGCCCAAGGCCTGGATCAGGAGCGAGTGTAATCCACCTCCGTAGAACAAGCCACCCTTGATCGCAAAAAGCCCCACCGAAAGAGTGCCGAAGGCACCCCCAAACCCATGCACGGCCACCGCTCCCACCGGGTCGTCCAAGTGCGCCCGATCAACCCAACCCACCGCCTCAACCACCAACACCCCGGCCACCAGTCCGATGGCGGCCGCGCCGGCCGGACTGACGTAGGCACACGGTGCAGTTACGGCCACCAACCCAGCCAGCACCCCGTTGATCGTCATGCTGGGGTCTGCCTTTTTATACTTAAGCATGGTCCAAAGGGTACCGAGAACCCCTCCGACCGCCGACGCTATAAGGGTGTTGGCGGCGACCAGGGAAATGTCGGAATTTGTCGCCGCCAGGGAACTGCCGGCGTTGAAACCAAACCATCCGAACCAGAGAATGAAGGCTCCCGCTGCCGCCAACGGCAGGTTGCTGGCCGGCAGGACGTTCGCGGAACCGTCGGCGTTGTACTTGCCCCTCCGCGGCCCCAAAAGGATGATCGCGGCCAGGGCTGCGGCTCCCCCGGCGGCGTGAACCACCGCCGAACCGGCGTAGTCCCGCATCCCAAGCGCCCCCAGCCATCCCCCAGGTCCCCAGACCCAGTGACCGGCCACGGGGTAGATCAAGGCGGTTCCCAGGAAAGCAAAGACCATGTAGGGCGAAAAACGCATCCGCTCGGCCACCGCCCCCGAAACGATGGAAACCATGGCGATGGCGAATCCGGCCTCGAAAAACCAAAGAGCCCAAGGAGGCAGGCCGGATAGGAAACTCACCCCCCTTAGAGCAAATCCGCCTGTACCGAGAATTCCCATCCAATTCGGACCAAACATCACGGCGAAGCCAACCAGGAAAAAACCGAGGATACCCAAGGAGGAATCCATAAAGACCTTCATAACCACGTTCATGGCGTTTTTGCTCCGGACGAAGCCGGCTTCCAATGCGGCAAATCCGCCCTCCATCAAAAACACCATCGCGCCCGTCAATAATACCCAGACCGTGTTCAGGCTGATGATCAGACTCCCCAAAACTCCCGCTCCTTCCCAAGTCATCTTGTCAATTATATGGCAGCTTTGCGTCATTTTCAAGATGCTTCTGCGGGTTTTTTCGCAAAAAAATAACGGAGGGCCGTCCTCCGTCTGAAATAAAATTTATTGGCCGCGCACCTGCCTTCGGCCGGGATTTTCCGGTGGCACCGCGGTGGTGGCTCGGTTCAGGATTCCCGGCGGCGCCTGAAAGTCACCGCTTACCGCTGCTCCCTTCCGGGCCTGACGGGGTTCACGGGCTTCCACCGCGCCGGACCCGACCCTCATCGCCCCCAACCTTACGACCAAACCCGCAGAACCCGGTCTCCGGCAGGAATTCGACCCCGCTGTAGCGGATTGCGGGTACAGGGCACCGCTAACTCCCCGTCTAGCGCGACCAAACTTCGTGTTCTCTCCGTCAGCCACATTTGTGCTTAGTGGCGGAGAGGGTGGGATTTGAACCCACGAGGCAGGTTTAGCCCACCTACGCGCTTTCCAGGCGCGCCCCTTCAACCGCTCGGGCACCTCTCCTCCAGTTCGGACTCAGTCGCCCTAAGTCCGATTCGATTATTATAGCGGATCTTGGCTTTCAACGCAATTTATTATGGCGGAGGGAGTGGGATTCGAACCCACGAGGCAGGTACGACCCGCCTACCCGATTTCGAGTCGGGCACATTCAACCGCTCTGTCATCCCTCCGAACAAGTCTCTTTGTCGGTGCTGTTCCCGCCGTCCTGTCTTCGGTCACGCAGGTTGCGGAAAAATCGCCGCAATAGCTCCGCGCTGGCTTTCCCCATGATGCCACCGACCACTTCCGCCCGGTGGTTGAAACGCCGGTCTTGGAGAATATTATAAAGCGATCCGGCCGCTCCTGCCTTCGGATCATCCGCCCCAAAAACCACCCGCGGAATTCGCGCCTGAATGATCGCCCCGACACACATGGGACATGGCTCCACCGTGACGTAGATGGTGGTCTCCAACAATCGCCACCCGCCCAAAACCCCGGCGGCTTCCCGGATGGCCAGAATCTCCGCATGAGCGGTGGGATCCCTGTCTCCTTCAGTTCGGTTGTGGTCCGCCGCCAAAACCCGTCCTTCTTTGACGACCACCGCCCCGATGGGCACTTCGCCCTCTTCCAAAGCAACCTCACCTTGGGCAAGAGCCACGCGCATCCAACCCAGGTCTTCGTCGGTTATCCGCTCCAAATTCCCATTTTCCTCGCACCGCTTTAAGATCGCCATCATGAATGGTGCCCCTGGGAGGACTCGAACCCCCGGCAGACAGGGTTTAGGAAACCCCCGCTCTATCCGCCTGAGCTACAGGGGCACGAACCATAAAAAGCTCAATTATTTTAACGTCTATAGGCACGCACGTCAAGATAAAAAGCGATGGACCAGCGGAACATCCGGCACCACGGGCAGGAGCATTCCCTTCAGGGACTGAATAAAGATTCATTACGTCGCTTGGCCTATTGATTCCTGGCAAAAACAGTTGTACCATTTAACTATTCGTTTTCCTAAGGAAGGAGTTGCCCCAACCGTTTGGAAGCAAAAACAACCGTTGGCCCAAACTACAAATGGATCGCCTTATCCAATACCACTCTGGTGCTGTTGATGGCCAGCATCAACAGCACCATCGTCCTCATCGCCCTGCCCGCCATTTTTCGCAGCATCCGGGTCAACCCGCTGGCACCGGGAGAAACCGCCTATCTATTGTGGGTTCTCCTGGGATACATGGTGGTGACCTCGACCTTTCTGGTATCATTCGGACGGATATCCGACATGTACGGCAGGGTACGGATGTACAATCTGGGATTCCTGATTTTCACCGCCGGTTCGCTCCTCCTTTACTTTCTTCCCGGAACCGGCAACCGGGCAACGTTGGCCATCATCGTTTTTCGCTTGGTTCAGGCCGTCGGAGCCGGTTTCCTCTTCGCCAACAGCGCCGCCATCCTGACCGACGCCTTCCCACCCCACCACCGGGGAATGGCTTTGGGTTTAAACCAAGTTGCGGCCATTGCCGGTTCCCTGATTGGCCTGATCCTTGGATGATTCCTGGCCGCCTTGGATTGGCGACTGGTCTTTTTGGTCAGCGTTCCGATCGGCCTCTTCGGCACGGTCTGGGCCTACCTGATGCTTAAAGAAATGGTTGTCGTTCGGGAGCGGGCGCGGTTGGACATATTGGGCAACCTGCTCTTCGCCGGTGGTTTGACCATTTTCCTGGCCGCCCTCACCTGGGGCATCCTGCCCTTCGGGACGGCCAAAATGGGCTGGGGCAATCCCTTGGTCGTCGCCGGCCTGCTGGTTGGCGCCGCCATGCTCGTCGTCTTTTTCATCGTGGAAGGGCGGATCCCCCAACCAATGTTTCACTTGGAACTCTTCAACAGCCGGATGTTCACCATGGCCAACTTGAGCGGTTTCCTGGCAGCCATCGCCCGGGGGGGACTTATGTTCATGCTGATCATCTGGTTGCAGGGGATCTGGCTTCCCATTCATGGATTTTCTTTCGATCAAACTCCCCTTTGGTCCGGAATCTATCTGATTCCCATGTCCTTGGGTTTTTTGCTGATGGGACCTTTGCGCGGGGCTCTTTCGGACCGGTACGGTGCGCGGGAATTCGCCACCGGTGGAATGGTGCTCAACATCATCGGGTTCGTCCTCCTGGCCATATTGCCCTACAACTTCGTTTATCTCTCCTTTGCCCTGATTCTTTTCCTCATTGGAATCGGGCAGGGGATGTTCTCCGCCCCAAACACCACTTCGATCATGAACGCCGTGCCAGGCGCCTACAGGGGGCGCCGCCTCAGGAATGCGGGCCACTTTCTTAAACGCCGGTATGCTCATCAGCATGTCCTTTTTCTTCTCCATTCTCGTCGCTTCTCTGGCCGTCGATCTGCCGGCATTCATGACCCACGCCTTGGTTTCCTCCGGCATTCCCTCGGCCGTCGCCGCAAAGGTGGCCCAACTTCCGCCCACGGCCGCCCTTTTTGCCGCTTTCCTTGGATACAACCCAATGCGTTCCCTGATCCCTGGTAACGTCCTCAGTCACCTTTCCACCGCCAACCGCGCCAACCTTCTTTCCACCGGTTTCTTCCCCCACGCCATCGCGCCGGCTTTCGTAGCCGGCCTGCATAACGCCTTCTACTTGGCGGTTGGGTTGTCCGCCGCCGCCGCCGTTTTTTCCTTCCTGCGCGGCCCTCGCTACATCCACGAATTGGATGGCCAAAGGAGGTCGGAAGACGACGAGGAGGAATCATAGGAGCAAAAACGAATTTAACAAAAGACTTAGGAATCAGGCCCCCTTAAAAAGCAGGACCATTCCCAAAAGAACAAAGGCAACCCCGGATCCGGTCTGCAGATACGCCGGAGGAACGTAACGGGTCAGGGCTTGGCCGAAAACCGCGCCCATTCCGGCGGAAAGACAAAGAGCCGCCGCCGCCCCGATGAACACGGCGGCGGTGGCACCTGTTTTGGCCGCCATCAGCAAAGTTGTCAGTTGGGTTTTGTCGCCCAGTTCGGCCAGAAAGACCAGCCCGAAGGTAACCAGCGTCGCTTTCCAATCCAAGGTCTTCCTCCTTAAGCGCCGTATTTTATCGGCAATAGCTATGCCGAATACTAGCTGGTGATTACCTTAGAATAAGACTTACATCATCCAAGGAAGAGGTGAGCACCCACGGAGGATCCCCTATCTCCCACCCAACCTTCCGCCCCGGAATCCCCGGATCCACCCGCCCGCCCACCTTCCCGCTGGAAAGCTTTCCTGCGCTGGTTGGCTCCGGTTGGAGTGACACTGGCCAAACTAAAATTTGTTTTGGTCATCTTGAAACTGACCACGCTTTGGACCATGGTCCTTTCCTTGCTCATCTACGGCTGGGTTTTCGGTTGGCCCTTCGCCGTCGGATTTATCCTGCTCCTCTTCGTTCACGAGATGGGCCATTACTTGGCCGCCCGGCATTTGGGCATCCCGGTCAGCCTGCCGGTATTTCTGCCCTTTTTGGGTGCGGTCATCAACCTGCGGGGAAGACCGGAGGATGTCTACCGGGAAGCCCAAATGGCCTACGGCGGCCCGCTGGCCGGAATCCTGGCCTCCTTCCTGGTTTACTTGGGCGGTTGGGTCGAAGGCTCGCAGTTTCTCCTCCTGTTGGCTCAGGTCGGCTTCATGCTCAACCTTTTCAATCTGGTTCCCGTTTACCCTTTGGACGGCGGCAGGATTGCCGGTGCCATCTCGGTTTGGTTCTGGTTTGTGGGCATCCCATTGGCGACATATCTCCTGTGGATCTGGCGTTCGCCCATCCTGATCATCGTTCTGCTCCTGTCCCTGGTCCAAGTGGGACGGGCTTGGAAAGATCGGCATTCGGAATACTACCGCCTCCCCCTGGGTATGCGCCTTCAGGTGGCCGGCGCCTATTTCGGACTGATCCTCTTGGCCGGTTGGGGACTTGCCCTGGCTACGACACCTGGTCCCATCGGCTAACATTGTAAACCGACTCGACAAGAC
>JAJZBP010000108.1 GCA_021798855.1 Bacillota bacterium | reverse complement strand
TATATATATGTTTAACCTATTTTTATACTTGAAATTTCATTAATTCTTCTTTATACTGAAACCACCAAAGGGCCAAGGAGGTGATCCTCTCGTGGAGACGATGAAGGAAGACTTTTCCCCCCTGGCCGGCATCCTGGTGTCCGTCGGTGTGCTCCTGGCCGTTTCCCTGCTTTGGCTGGCTCCGGTTCTGTTCAAGTAGCGGGTTCCGGTAAGCGCAAAGGCAGGAATACCTGCCTTTTTTTTGTCGTCTACCACCGGGGCGACGCAACGTGACCTCCCCGGGATCTAAAGGTGCCTTCCGCCGTTGAGCCGCAGGGCTTCGGCGACCAGATCCGCCCCCAGCCGCCGGCGCCTGACCTGCTCCGCCTCTCCCGCCCGCCGGTGGGCCTCCGGTCCCTCCCGGCCCTTCTGCGCCGTCTCCAGGCGGAGGATGGCCGCAAAAGTGCCCACCTCCGTCTTCAGCCGCTCGATGTCCGTTTCCTTGTCGAAGGAGAGCGGCAAATAGCGCACTCCGTAAAAACTGCTCAACTCGGCCAGGGCATCCTTGGCCAAACCCTCGGGCATGCACTTGAAGGGATAGACGTGGACGATGCCGTCGGCGCCACCCTCCACGTGGCGCCTCGCTTTGGCCACCGACTTGATGCCCTCGCCGCCCATCTCCCGCCAAGCGAAGGGCCGCGCCTCCGGTCCCCGCACCCGCGGGCGGGTGACGGCGACGTCCACGTTGTGCCGCAGCAGAAAATCTACCGTCAGGCGAACCAGGGGGTTCTTCAGGTAGGCGCGCCGCCGCATCTCCAAGAGGGAGTCCTTGAGGAAATCGGACAGGTGCAGCCCCTCCTCCACCTCGATCCCCTCCTTGCCCAGGAGGTTTTCCACCGTTCCCCGGTTGGCGAAGGACGTGAGCAACACGTAAATTTCCCCGACCGCCACGACCCGCGGCTTGATCTCGTGGTCCCGGGGAACCGCCTCCAGGAGGGCCAGGGCCGCCGCCCTCGCCTTTTTGATCTCCCCCGGAGTGTGCGCCTGCCGCAGGATTTCGATTCCCCGGCCGAAGGCCAGGGTGGTGTCGCCACGCGACCGTTCGTGGGCCCGGACGATCAGGGAGCGCGCCCGCAACGCCTCCCCCGCGTAAAGCTTGGCCCAGGCCGTCCGGGTTAGGGAACGGATGGAACGCAAAAGATTAAGGGTGATCGCCGACCGCTTGGGAAAGGGCAACCGGTCCAAGCCGACCTCCATCGCCGCCGCGTAGGCCAAAAAGCCCCGCAAGCGGCGCGGGTTGCCCAGGCGGGCCAGCTCCCGAACGAATTCCACGATCCCGTCCAACCCCATGGTGGCCATCTCGATGCTGTGCCCGTAACGCTCCGCCTCTTCCCGGAAGATCTTCGGCAACTCGGCCGCCTGCATCAGGGCATACCAGCCGAAGGTGCACGGCCCCACGCCCCTGGCCTGCAGCATCAGGATGCGCCGCGGCTCCACCGGACGCCCGGCGCGCTCCGCCTCCCGCGCCAACTCTCCCGTGGCCTCCCGGACCGTCTCGATCAGGCTCCCCGTGCTGCAGGCGTAGGGCGAGCAGGACTCGGTGAACCGGTAGTTCCCCAGTTGGATGGTCTCCTCGGAAAGCGGCCTGGGCCGGTGCAGGTAGGCCGAAAGGCCGGCCTGGTGCATGACCTCCTCGACGACCAGGTCGAGGATTGGCCCCATGTGCGGCCAAACCAGCAGCGGGTCACCGGTTTTTTTGTTTGGGGGCGCCGCCGGCGCCGGGGGGGCCGGTGCATCTCCCTCCCCATAAGTCCGTCCCGCCACCCGTTCGTCGCGTCGCTTCTCCAAAAATCCCCTGACCGTCTCGTACCTGGTCTGGAAACCGGCCGAACCCGCCTGTTCGTCGTATTTGAACACCCAGGCCGGCGCTCCCTTTTCCCGGATGTACTCGGCCAGATGGTCGAGCAAAAAGGCGTCCGGGTGGCAGCCGAAGCTTCCCGCCAGGACGAACCCGTCGACCCTATCCACCACGTGGTCGATGAAAGCCTTGAAGAGCTTGTGGGTGTCATAAAAGCCCTCGGTCCGCCGGTAACCCTCGGCCAACCGCTCGAAGGGAACGTCGCGGGCGGTCAGGAGCAGGGCCTTTTGCCGGCGGAAGTAACGCACCAAGTCGGAGGTTACCGCCGGGTCGTCCAGCAGATAGTCCCGTCCCACCAAAGCCAGCCTGACCCGGTGGGGGTCGGCCGCCATCCGCGCCTCCGGATCGGCCGGGACGGCCTGCAGCACCTCCCGGTGGGCCTCCCGGAAGGCCGCTTCCACCCTTTGGCGGCGGGGGGAACCGGCCCGGCCCGGTAGGAAAAAGTCGGCGTAGCGGTCCTTCCAGGAGAGACCGTGGATGTCGGCGTAAAGGCGGTAACACAGGTTGCGTAAGGGGAGTTCGTCCAGGGTGTCGATCACCGGCTCCAGGATCGGAGGGAGCCGCAACTGCCCCGCCGCGGCGGACGCCGCGCCCGAACGCCGGGCCTCCAGGTATCCACCCACCCCCGTCAGGCTGCGGATGGACGCTCCGCCCACGTCCCGGTATTTCGAGCAGGTGGCGGAGGAGTCGTTTTCCCGCACCAGGATGGGCGTGACGATGAAGTCGAGTTCCGGGTGTTTGGTCGCCAGGGTGTGCACGTGCCCCACGTAGACCCGCAGGGGCACGCAGTAGTCGGAGCTGGAGTAGGTCGTCCCGGCCTGCAGGATCTCGGGGGTGGTGGCGCCGCTCTTGACCACCCTGACGCCGGCCTTTTCCAGGAAGCGCACCAGGAATTTGACCCCCGGATAATGGTAGGTGAAGGCGGTCGGGATGCCGACCGCTTTTTGTCGCGTCAAATCAGACCGCCTCCCTCAGATAGCGGGCCACGTTGCGCCGGTCTTCCTCCCTGGTGATCAGCCCGTCGAAGCGCCCGTAGGGGCAATCCACCGACTTGTAGCCGGCGATGGGGTTGCCATCCTCCAGGAGGGCGACCAACCCGACGCAGGAACGGTGGCAGCCCTCTTCCCGGCAAGCCACCGTCCTCGTAGTGTATTCCCGTTCCAAGACGGTGTGAAAACCCTTGAAACGGGAAGGCAGCCCCTCTTCGAATTTGGCTCTGGCCAAAAGGGCCGCGCCCAGGGCGCCGGCCCCCACCACGAAGCGGGGATCCTCCGCGACCAGGAATTCCCCCTCCCCCAGGTTCAGCACCCGGCGGAAGGCTTCCCGCACGGCCGGGTTGAGAAAGGTTCCCCCCTGGACCACCACCGGAGCGGCGATGGCCTTGCCCTTGGCCACGTCGGAGAGGTACATGCGGCAGATGGAGTAGGCCAACCCCAGGAAAAGATCCGAGGTCGGAAAGCCGATCCGGGCCTTGTGGACGATGTCCGATTCGCCGAAGACCGCGCACCTCCCGGCGATGCGGGCCGGGTTTTGCGAGGTGAGGGCGACCCGGCCGTAATCCTCGATGTTCACCTCGAAGCGCCTGGCCACCGCCTCCAGGAAGGAGCCGGTGCCGGCGGCGCACTTGTCGTTCATTCGAAAGTCCAAGCTCTTGCCCTGGACACTGATGATCTTGGAGTCGTTGCCGCCGATGTCCATGACCGTCCGCACGCCGGGGAAAAGGTGGCTGGCCCAAGCGTAGTGGGCCAGAATTTCCGTGCTGCGGTAGTCGGCGCCGTCGTCCCCGTCCGCCAGGATGTCCCTGGCCAATTCCCCGGCGCTGCCCGTGGTGCCGACGCTGCCCAGGACACCTCCGGCGGGCATGGCCGCGGCCACCTTGGCCAGGGCGCGGCGAATCGCGTTGATGGCGTCGCCTCCGGTGTCCACCGCCCCGACGGTCAGGATCTCCAGTCCCTCCCCGCGGCTGCACCCCAAGGCGTACTTGGTGCCCCGCGACCCTCCGTCGATGCCGGCGAAATAAAGCCCCTCGCCGTCCTGCCGGCGGCGCCAGGGCGGACACAGGACGTTCAGGGAAGCCGCCGGCCGTTCGGCGGCGGCGGCGCGGCCCACCCGGATCTCCAATTTCTCCAAGGCCGGCGGAACGAAGTTCACGTTCTTGGGATTGCGCGAACGCTCACACCGTCCGCCCAGGGAATCCAGGAGCCGCTCTTCGCCCTCCGCCGCCAGTTCCACGGCCTGGGTGACCTCACAGGAGTTGTGGCAACCGTGGCAGTAGGAGACGCGACTCTCAAAGCTGCGCTGAAAAAAGTCCTCTTTGAAGGAGGTGGCGAAGGTGTGCAGGCCCAAACCGTGGTCCCGCACGATCACGGCCATCCCCAAGGCGCCCATCACCCCGTGCTGCGCGGGCACAACGACCTCCGTTCCCAGCGCCCGGCCCAAGCACAGGCGCACTCCGGCATTGGCGGCCACTCCCCCCTGAAAGACCACCGGCGCCCGCAGGGGGATGCTGCCGACGACGTTGATCCGGTAATTGGCCACCATCGCCCGGCAAATGCCCAGCAGCCGGTCGGGCAGGGGCACCCCCTTCTGGGTCAGGTGGCGGAAGTCCCGCTTGGAGAAGACGGTGCAGGTGGAGTCGATGACCGGAGAATGGGAGGCCTGCAGGGCCAGGGAACCGAATTCCTCCACCCCGATCCCGGCCTCGTCGGCCAACTGCTGCAGGAACTCGCCCGTGCCGGCGGAGCAGATGGAGTTCATGTTGAAGTCCACGGGCACGCCCCGCTCGTCGAAGAGGATGACCTTGGAATCCTGGCCGCCGATCTCCACCACCGTTCCCACCGTCCGCAGGGGTTCCCCCGCCGGGCCGGCGACCATTCCCTGAGCCAAAAGATGGGTTATGCCCACGGCGTGGGCGAAGATTTCCGTCCGGGACAGGTCGCCGCCGACGATGTGCCGGTTCAATTCCCGCCCCGAGCCGGTGGTGCCGATGCCCGCCACTTTCCGCTCCCCGCAGCCCGCCAAGAACCGCCCGAAGGCGGCCTTCAGCGCGTCCACCGGGTTGCCGTGGGCGGCGATGGACAGGTACACCGCCTCGCCGACCATCTCCCCGCCCGCGTTCACTCCCACCACTTTGACCGTGGCCGAGCCGATGTCGATGCCGATGTACATGGATTCCTGAGCCATTGTCGTATTTCCTCCGCCCGCATTTAAACCGCTCCGCAATGTTCGACCCAAACGGCAGGTGGGTAAATTAAGTGGCAAACGTGCCACTCAAATGCCCAACGCAACCAATTTTATCCCAAGTATACCCTGCCGAGGCAAGCGGCGCAAGCCACTCCCCTCCTGCTGCGGCTTCCGGGCGGCGAATTGCGCCCCGGTGCTAGGATAACCAGTTTGCCGTTAAAGCCTCCGGCGGCGGACCGGGCGCCGGACGGTGGAACGACGCGGCGACGCTCCCCGGCGCGGGCGGCGGGACATTGCGCGTTTTTTCCAAACCAAGATCAAGCCCGACTGAAAACCAGACTGACGTTATGACCGCCGAAACCGAAGGAATTCGACAGGCAATGGCGGATGACCGCCGGGCGGGCCCGGTTGGGCACCAGGTCCAGGGGGAACTCCGACTCGCCACAGTTGACGGTTGGGGGAATGATCTGCCTTTCCAGGGCCATGACGCAGGCCACCGCCTCGATGGCTCCGGCCGCCCCGAGGGTGTGACCCAACGCCGCTTTGAGCGAACTCACCGGCGGTTTGCCGGAGCCGAAAATGTTGGCGACGGCGGCGGCCTCGGCGGCGTCCCCCAGAACGGTGCCGGTGCCGTGGGCGCAAATGTAGTCGATGGCCTCCGGCGCGAGATTCGCCTTGGCCAGGGCCCGCCTCATCGCCAAGGCCGCGCCTGCTCCCGCCGGATCCGGCGCGGTCGGGTGGTGGGCGTCGGACGCCGCCCCGTAGCCGGTGAGCACCGCCCGCGCTCCGGCTCCCCGAACCCGCGCGTGCTCCGCCTCCTCCAGCACCAAAACGCCCGCCCCCTCCGCCGGAACAAAACCGTCCCGGCCTCGCTGGAAAGGGCGACAGGCTTCGGCCGGGTCCCGCCGCCGGCTGAGGACCCCCATGGCCTCGAAACCGGCCAGACTCAAAGCGGTCAGGGGGGTCTCGGCCCCCCCGCAGACGGCCAGCGTGGCGTCCCCGCGCCGGATGATCTCCCAGGCCTCGCCGATGGCCGCCCCTCCGGTGGCGCAGGCCGCGCTCAAGCCCCAGGAGGGTCCGCGGGCGCCCAGGAAGATGGAAACCTGGGCCGCGGCCATGTTGGCCAATATCCTGGGCAGGAACAGGGGACCGGTTCTTTTCTTCCCCCATCCTTCCAGGAGGGAGGTCTCGCCGCCCCGCGAGGAGCCGATGACCACGGCCGCCTCGTCACCCCCGGGCAGGGGACGTCCCAACCCGGCGTCCCGGCAAGCTTCCAAGGACGCGGCCAACGCGAAAAGAACGTGGCGATCCAAGCGTTTGGCCATGCGTGCGGAGATTGCCGGCGGCGGGTTGAACTCGACTTCACCGGCCACCCCGGTCCGCCCGTCCCACCCGGCCACCCTGGTCAGGGGCCCAAGGCCCGAGCGTCCCGCTGCAATGGCCGACCCCAGGGCCGGCGCCCCCATGCCGAAGGCGGTCACCGCCCCCAAGCCCGTCACCACCACCGATCGCCCTAATCCGGCCACCTTTTCACCTTCCCGGCAGGAATTCCCTCGATAGAGTGGAACAACTATAAATAAAGAAGAGTTCGTCTTCGCACATGCGCCCGTCGCCTGGAGCGTGGCGCAGACGTCACCTGTGACGCCGAGGACCGTTGGCGAGGGCAAGGAACAGACCTCAAGCATGCAGTGACACTCCGGGATTAGCCTCGCTTCGCGAGGGACGAATAAGGAACCCTCCGTGTCGCTCTCCACCGACCGCTTGGCGATCTTACCAAACCCCTGGACGCCCAGTTCGCCGCCGGGGGCGGCTTCTGTGCTGGAATAGCAAGGTTCCATAGAAAGGCAGCATTTTGAATTGCCCGAATCTCCACCCAAGCAACCGCCGATCAAGAAGATGATCGCCGCCATCAGAACAGGCCGCCTCCCCCCGGTGGTCAACCGTAAAGGTGACCACCGGGATCTCGGC
>JAJZBP010000107.1 GCA_021798855.1 Bacillota bacterium | reverse complement strand
GTCAATAGGAGACCTGACCGTCCTTCTTCGTTTTTGGAGGTCAGGCATCAAACCCGTTGTAATAATAGGCCAGCCTGATCTTGGTGACGTTGAGTCCGCCGGATGTACTCCACTTCCCAACATTGACCCGCATGTTCACGGTTCTGAACAGACGTTCCACCCTGCTGGTCGTTTTCCCTTGCCGCCGGTTGGAAATTGCGGTAAACAGATCCCCTTTGGCATTCTGGAGATAGGTCACCGTAGCTTGGCATCCTCTCTCCCGACAATAGTCGATCACCTCCTCCAGTCGTTTCAGCTTCGCGGCGATCATCCCCTGGATTATTTCGTCCTCTTCCACCCCGGAGCGGATGGCGCAGATATCGAACACCTCGGCCATGATATGGCGCCATTCCGGACTCTTGCGTGGCACCTGCTTCTTGTCTTTCCAAAGGACGTACTTCAGTTGGTAGGGAATATGCCATAGGCACCGCTGGCAGAGGATGGTGACTTTGTTCTTGAGGCCGTCCAGGATGGAGGTGTCGCCATCGGTGAGAAGGAGGAAGTTCTTAAACGTCTTGAAGGCATCCAGGCTGTTCTTGAACAGTTTCGCCCACCCCCCGGTTGCAGGGTCCGATGTCCAGGCCAGCCACCCGAACACCACCGCCTTTCTTGTACTGCACGAACACTTTCACCTCCTGGCCGCGCTTCTTGATCCCATTGATCCCAATGCCCGTCCCGTCGGCTTCCCCCCTGGGTTCTTCCTCTGGATCCAAGGAGAACTTGATCTCGGCCGCCGTCTTCTGCACGGCCTTCCAGATGGTCATCTTGTCGATTGCCCATCCAAAGGTACTCACGATCTTGGCCGCAACCCGATAGGTCGTCAGCGAGCCGATCAGCCCAAGTTGCCGAAGCACCTCCAGCGGGATGCGCTTGCGGCGCTCAAGCCCCAGTAGATTGCGGGTGATGTAAAACTTGTGCCCGCATTTGTGGCACCGGACTTGGAGTTGATGCAAGCAAACCCACAAGAAGGTGGTCAGAATCTTCGTCTTCTTGCCGTGCCGCGTCTTCCAGATGAATTCCTGATCGTTGCCGCACTTGTCGCAATTAAACGGCTTGTGAGACCACGCCATCACCATTTCCCCATACCCGACCAGAGCCTTCTCAAGAAAGTCCGTCAGGATCTGGGGCAGCAAGCTGCAAAACCCGGCAAGGAGGGTCACCAAGCGGCAGTCCTTCAGGCAAACCCGAAATTGACAATCGAACTCGATCGTGATATCTGTTCTTTGTGGGGTCACTCCCATACCGTCCTTTCTTCTTCTGGTTGTGGGTTTTGTTGACATCCCTACCATAGAAGAAGGGCGGTTTTTATTCAAGACTCAGTCCCAGGTCTCCTAAATTCTACGGCACCAAACAACAAAAAAACACCCGTTATTACGGCATTTTAACCGTAATAACGGGTGTTTTCAATTATGTCATCTTGCCAAGGAGCCTTGATATGACGCGGTTTCTTCAAACCGCTAAGGGATATACTTGATGATCTCCCAATACATCTTCATCCTGGCCGCAAAACCTTTGGCCAGACCAAGCTTCTCCTCTTTGGTGCGGTGGGTCATGTCCTTGAGGACCACCGCCTTATACTGGGTTCCCGATTTTTTCAGGTAGCGGGTCAGGGCGATCTCCACACCGAAGCGCGACACATCCAGATCCTCCATCTTCTCCAGAAGGTGGCGACGCAGAGCCCGCTGGCCGGACAGGTGGGGGGCCACGGCCTGGGCCAGATCGGTCACCGGCCGGCCGCCCTCGAAAACGCCGATGGTCATCTCGGTCCCGTCTTCCAAAACCGGCTCCAGGAGGTTGCGGATGTGTTCGCCGTTCAGTCCGATCAGGTCGGCGTCAAGGAAAAGGACCACCTCGGCCTGGGTGGCCTGCAGCCCGGCCATCATCGCCGCTCCTTTCCCCTGGTTGCCGGAAAGCTCGATCACTTCCGCTCCGGCCTCCCGCGCCACCGCGGCGGTGGCGTCCTCGGACCCGTCGCTGACCACCAGCACGTGATCCACCAGGGTGACCTTTTTCAGTTCCTCGACCACCTGCCCGACGGTTTTTTCTTCGTTGTAGGCTGGGATAATCGCCGCCACCCGCGATTCCACCGGTTTGCTCACCTCCGCCTCCCTCAAATCAATAGGCTCTGGCAAAATAGACGAAGTGGGCCGCCGGACGACCACAGTTGAGGCAGCCGGTGACCGCCCGCTGCTGAAAGGGCAGGTTGCGGATGGTTGCCCCCGTCTTCTCCTTGACCTCTTCCTCGCACTCATCCCGCCCGCACCAGCCGGCCGCCACCAACCCGCGCCGTCCCTCCATGATGACGGCCAGTTCCTCCCTGGTGGCGGCCACCCCGGTATTTTCCTCCCGGAAAGCCAAGGCCCTTTGCCACAACCCGTCCTGGATGGAGCCGAGGGCCTCGCCCACCGCCTCCGCCAAACGCTCCTGGGAGACGGTGGCCTTTTCGCCCGTGTCCCGCCGAACCAAGACCACCTCGCCCTTGGCCAAATCGCGGGGCCCAAGCTCGACCCGCAGGGGCACCCCCCTCATTTCCCAATCGTTAAATTTCCAACCGGGCGTGTACTCCTCACGGGCATCGAGGGTCGTCCGGTAAAGTTCCTTCAGGGATCCCTCCAGTTGGCGGGCGCGGGTCAACACGGCCGAGCGGTCCCGCGGGGGCAGGATGGGCACCAGCACCACCTGCGTCGGGGCGATCCGGGGCGGAAAGACGAGCCCCCGGTCGTCGCCGTGAACCATGATCAAAGCGCCGATCAGCCGGGTGGACACACCCCAGGAGGTCTGCCAAACGTGTTGCAGTTGTCCCTCCTGGTCCAAGAAGTTTATCCCGAAGACTTTGGCAAAATGCTGTCCCAAATTGTGGGATGTGCCGGCCTGGAGGGCCCGTCCGTCGCGCATCAGGGCTTCCAGGGAATAGGTCCTGGCCGCGCCGGCGAACTTCTCGCGGGGCGATTTTTCCCCGGCCACCACCGGTATGGCCATCTCGTTTTCGATGAAATCCCGGTAAACTTCCAACATTCGCCTGGCCTCGGCTTCCGCCTCCTCCTCGGTGGCGTGGGCGGTGTGGCCCTCCTGCCAGAGGAACTCGGTGGTGCGCAGGAAGGGACGCGTGGTCTTTTCCCAGCGCACCACGTTTCCCCATTGGTTGAGCAAAAGCGGCAGATCCCGGTAGGAATGAATCCAACGGGCGTACATGGCGCAGATGATGGTTTCCGAAGTCGGCCTGACCGCCAGCCGCTCCGCCAACAACTCGCCGCCGCCGTGGGTCACCCAGGCCACCTCGGGGGAAAACCCCTCCACGTGTTCCGTTTCTTTTTGCAGGTAACTCTCGGGGATGAAGAGGGGAAAGTAGGCGTTCTGGTGCCCGGTGTCCTTGAAACGCCGGTCCAGCCCGGCCTGGATCCGCTCCCATAAGCCGTAACCGTATGGTTTCAGCACCATGCAACCCTTGACCGGAGCGTAATCCGCCAAGTCGGCCTTGGTGATGCAGTCGACGTACCATTGGGAAAAATCTGTTCCCTGGGGGGTTATTTCTTTGACGAATTCTTTGTCCGCGGCTTTAACCATTAATTTTCTCCTCACGCTCGATCTCTCGCCATAAAGCTTCCAACATTTCTTCCGGCCTGACCTTGGCCACCACCCGCCCGTGGCGGAAGATCAACCCTCCGCCCCGGCCCGCCGCCAGGCCCACATCCGCTTCTCTGGCTTCTCCCGGCCCGTTGACCTCGCAGCCCATGACGGCGATGCGCAGGGGCCGTTTCAACCGGGCGGACCTCTTTTCCACTTCCCGCACGATCCCGAAGATGTCGGCCTGCACCCGTCCACAGGTCGGGCAGGAAATGACGGCCGGGCGGTTGCGGGCCAGATCCAACGCTTCCAAAATCTCCTGTCCAACCCGCACTTCCTCTTTGGGGTGGGCGGTCAGGGAAACCCGCAGGGTGTCCCCGATCCCCTCGGCCAAGAGCGCACCCAGACCCACCGCCGAGCGAATGGTTCCACGCTGGAGGCTGCCCGCTTCGGTGATCCCCAAGTGCAGGGGGATGTCGGTTTGGCCGGCCAACATCCGGTAGGCGGCCACGGTCGTCCCCACCTCCGAAGCTTTCAGGGAAACCACCATTGAGTCAAAGGCGCTGTCTTGGAGTATCCGGATGGCCCGCAGGGCGCTTTCCACCATGGCCTCCGGACCGGGCCGGCCGTATTTGGCCAGGATTTCTTTTTCCAGGGAACCGGCGTTGACGCCGATCCTGATGGGAACCCTCCGCGCTTTGGCCGCCGCAACCACCTGAGCCACCCGGTCCGGGCCGCCGATGTTACCCGGGTTGAGGCGCAACTTATCGGCGCCGGCGGCCAAAGCCAAAAGAGCCAGCCGGTAGTCGAAGTGGATGTCGGCCGCCAAGGGAACCTGGACCGCCCGGCGGATGCGCGCAAAGGCCTCGGCCGCCTGGGCGTCGGGGATCGCCAAGCGAACCAGGGCGGCACCCGCCGCCTGCAGGGTCCGGATCTGGCGCACGGTCCTGGCCACGTCGCGGGTATCGGTCTTGGTCATCGTCTGGACACTGACGGGGGCGTCGCCCCCAATGGCTAAATCGCCGGCCGACACGGGTCGCGTCCGGCGACGTGCGATCCAATGGGTGGCCAAAAAGAAGTTCGCCTCCGTAGATTCTTCCGTCCGCCTCCACCAGATCTGGAGCTATGTCCGAAACTGTTTCCCCAACTCCCGCGCCTTTTCCACGGCCCAACGCTGAGCCGCCAGCACTTCACCCAGGGATGGGTATGGTCCGGCGGAAAGGTGTTCCTCCAAGCAGCCGCCGATCACCTCCGCGATGCCGGTAAAGGGCAATTCACCGTCCAGGAAAAGGTCCACCGCCACCTCGTCGGCCGCCGACAGGACGGCCGGGAACGTTCCACCCATTCTACCAGCTTCCAAAGCCAGTTGCAAGCAAGGATGGTCCGCGGGCCTGACGTCCTCGAAGTCGAGGGCGCCGGCCGTCGCCAGGGAAAACGGCGCATGCGTCCCGGGCAGGCGCTCGGGGTAGGTGAGGGCGTATTGGATGGGGCCGCGCATGTCGGTCGGCCCCAATTGGGCCTTCATTCCTCCGTCGACGAATTCCACCAACGAGTGGATGATGGACTGGGGGTGAATCAGGATCTGGATGCGCTCCAACTCCATCCCGAAGAGGTGTTTGGCTTCGATCACCTCCAGCCCCTTGTTCAGGAGGGTACCCGAATCAACCGTGACCTTTGGCCCCATCCTCCAGCGGGGGTGGTTGAGGGCCGCGGCCGGCGTGACCGCGGCCAGTTCCTCGCGGCTCCATCCCCGGAAAGGGCCGCCCGAGGCCGTGAGGATCAGCCGGCGCACTTCCTCCGACCTCTCCCCCGCCAGGCACTGGAAAAGGGCGCTGTGTTCGCTGTCCACGGGGAGCACCATTCCCTGACCGTTCTTGGCGGCCTCCATGACCAGGTGCCCGGCGCTGACCAGGGCCTCCTTGTTGGCCAGGGCCACCCTTTGCCCGGCGGCCAGCGCGGCCAGGGTCGGCTTCAGGCCGCTGTTGGCGGCGGTGGCCACCAGCACGGTGCCCGCATGGGCGGTGGCCGCTTCCTGCAGTCCATCCTCTCCCCAGGCGATCCGCACCGATCCACCCACGGCGCCGGCGAGCAATGCGGCCGTTTCACGGTCCCGGGTCACGGCCAGGGACGGCGTAAATTCGCGCACCTGGGCGGCCAAACCGACCCAATCCCCTCCCGCGGCCAGGGCGGCCACCCGAAAACGGCCCGGAAGCCTCCTGACCACGTCCAGGGCCTGGCGCCCGATGGAGCCGGTGGAACCGAGGATGCTCACGGTGCGTGGCAACACGGATCCCTCCTTTGTGGAGCAGCTTATGCCCGGAAGCCGCCGGCGGCGGAGTCAGGACGAGGCGACGCCGCCCGCCCTGATCACGGCGATCAGCACGACCGCGATCAGCGGCCCCAAAAGAAAGCCGAAGGCCCCGAAGACCTCCACCCCGACGTAGAGGGCGACCAGGGCGGTCAGGGGATGGATGCCCATTTGGCCGGCCACCACCCTGGCCTCGAACAGTTGGCGCAGGATGCCCACGCCCAGCCAAACCGCGCCCAGGCCGATGGTGAAGGAGAGGGAGCCGCCGAAGAGGGCCGTGTAGGCGATCCAGGGCAGGAAGAGGGCGGACGGACCGACGTAGGGCAGGAAATCCAACAGGCCGGCGAAAAGGCCGATCAGCAACTGGTACGGCACGCCCAGGAAGTAAAGGCCGACGGTGGTTCCCAGGGCGGTGATGACCACCAGGATCAACTGGGCCCGCAGGAAACCCAGCAGCGAAAGCGCCACTTCCTCCCGGATGCGGCCGGCCTTCCCCACGTGCTTCTCCGGGATGAAGCCGCCCAGGTAGCCCAGGATTTTGTCCTTGTCCCGGCTCATGAAGAAGCCGGCGACGAAGGCGACCACCAGGTCGATGAGCAGCTTGGGCAGGGCGAAAAGCAGTCCCAGCAAGGTTTTCAGGAGGCCGAGGGACGCCTGGTAGAGGGTGCCCATCTGGGAATTCAAAATGTTGTGGGCGGAAGGGGGAAGTTGGGCCAGGAAGCGGCCCAAAAATGTGGTTAGGAGATCGGAGAGTTGAATGGCATCCCGGTAGTAGGCCGGGAGTTGCCCGATCAACCCGAGCACCTGAAAGGTCAACTGACCGAGCAAAACCGCTCCCAGCCCCCCCGCTCCCAGGAGAATGAAAAAGAGGGTGGCCAGGACCGCCCAGCCCCTGGGCAGGCCGATCCGCTGCAGCGGGGACACCAGCGGTTCGATGGCGGCGGCCAGGAGGGCCCCCAGCAGGAAAGGCAGGAGGTAGGGCAGGAGGAGAGCCATGACGTAAAGCGCCAAAAGCGTCCCGCCCACCAGGAGAGTCAGGTTCAATAGCCGCGGCAACTCCCCGCCCCCCTCCTTCGCAAATTGTCGTTAAAAGGCCGGGACCGGGGGCCAAGGGCCGGGGCGGGAACCGGAGCAGGGGCGGGGGCGGGGGCGGGAGCCGGGGCGGGGGCGGGAGCCGGAGGCCGGAGCGGGGGCG
>JAJZBP010000106.1 GCA_021798855.1 Bacillota bacterium | reverse complement strand
TGCTGGAACTGTTTCGGTCAAGTGGGTAATGGGGCTATGGTAAACGTTCCAACCAAGGCTTGGCTTCGGACCGCCGACAGCACGGCTTACGCCTACGACGCCGCCGGCAACCAGGCCGGCGCAAGCGGGCCGGGGGGGCCATGACCTACCAGTACAACGGCCTGGACCAGATGGTCTTGGCTGACCTGCCCGGCGGGAAGGTGGTGGAGCAGGGCTACACCGGGGACGGGCAACCGGCCTGGAGCCGGACCAGCGTGAACGGGGCGGTTACGGCGGCGGACTTCCTGCTCCACGACGGGCCGTTCGTGGTCGGGGGCCGACGGCGTATTACTACGGGACGGACGACTCTTGGGTCCGCGGCTTCGGTTTTCCCTTCAGACTGATCCCAAGGGACGAACGTTTGGCCTCGATGACCGCGACCATCCGTCCGGCGATCTCCGCCGGGTCGCAGAAGACCAGTTGACCGCCGAACCGCTCCGGCCATTTCCCGGCCATGATCCCGGTCACTCCCGGCGCCGCCGCCAGTGGGTCCGGGGTGCCGCAAAAGACGCTGAAGCCGCTGGCTGCGCAATAGGTGGCGATCTCCAGGGCCTTCTCCGAGACCCATTCCGGACAGGCCGCCGCCACCGGCAGGTCGGAAATGTCGGTGCCCAGCCCTCCCGCTTCCACCATTCCCGACAGGAGCGTCAGGATGCGGGAATTGTCCACGCAGGAACCCAAGTGTAGCACCGGGGCAATGCCGGCTCCCGCGCAGAATTCGGCCAAGTCGGGGCAGGCTTCCCGGAGGGTTTTCGGGTCGAGGTGGCCGTTTTTGCCGCAGCTTATGGCCGCACACCCGGTGACGATCACCAGGATGTTGCGGCGAATCAGTTCCCCGACCACCGGCCAGACGCTTCCATCAGGACCCCCTCGCGGGTGACGGACACTCTCACAACCCACCACTGCCGCAACGCCCACGATGTGCCCTTCGATGATGCTGTCGTTCAGGTGGCGCAACGAGGCTTGGAAAGTTCCTCCGAACATGTCCCAGGTTCCGAAGGTCTGGGTTTCGATAAACTCGTGGGAATAGCCGGCGACCAGGCGGCGTTTTTCGGCCGGGCAACGGACGTCCCGACGGTTGGCAAAGTTGTCACAGGCTCCCCCGACCAGTTCCTTGGCCAGATCCAAAGCGCGGTTCGGGTGAAATTCCCTGTGGATGGCGCCTTGGATCTTGGCTTTCGGGGAAGTGGTGACGAAGATGGTGTGGAACTTTTCGGCCAGGGCGGCCAGCGACTGGAAGACGCACTGGACGTCGACCACCATCATCTCCACCGTTCCGGTGGCCAGGGCCGGTTCCTGGTCCGGGAAACTTCCGGCCGACGGGATACCCCGACGGGCCAGCAATTCGTTGGCCGTGCAGCAGATGCCGGCGACGTTGATCCCGTCCGCGCCCAGGGAACGGGCGCGGGACAATAACTCCGGGTCGAGCGCCGCGGCCACGATCATTTCCGCGAGGAGCGGTTCGTGCCCGTGGACCAGGATGTTGACCTGTTTTTCCTCCAGGACCCCCAGGCCGGCGAAGGTGAGCCGCGGCCGGGGTGTGCCGAAGAGGATGTCGGTGAGGTCGGTGGTCAGCATGCTCCCGCCCCAACCCGAGGCTAGGGCGGTGCGCAGAGCTTGGTCCAGCAGGTGTTCGGCGTGTTGGTCGTTGCCCATGACGGTCCGGTGGAGGGTTTCCACCACTTCCCGGTCGATCCCCCGGGGGGTGATGCCGGTCCTGATCCAGACGTTTCGGCGTTGCCGGGGAGCCCGGCGCAGGTAGGCCGATGTCCCTTCCTGCCGTCCGTACTCGGACAGGACGGCCTCCGCCACGCGGAGGGCGATTTCCACGACTTCTCCGTCCGCCTCCAGGCCAAGGAGGCCGGCCACCCGGCGGAGTTTGTCCACGTCGGAGATCCGGTAATCCCCGGCTCGGCCAAGGGCCAATTCCCGCAGGATCACCGCCAGTTCCCGCCCGTGGTCGGAATGGGCGGCCGCCCCCGCCGCCACCATCCGGGCGAACTCGCGGGCGGCCACCGTGTTCAGGTTGGCCCCGCAAACCCCCGCCGCCCACCCGCCGGTCAACCGGCACGGTCCCAGGGCGCAGGTGGAACAGCAGGCGCCGCCACGTCCGGTGGGGCAGGGTTTCATTTCCGCCGCCCGTTCCGAGGCCGTGGGGTGGTCGTTTTTCCCTTTTTCCAAGACCATTGTTTGGTGGGGACTCCGTCCGTGGCGCCGGCCACGCCCTTTTCCCCATCACCTCCACCGTTTACGCCGTTTTTCACCGCTGGAGGGTTTTCGCCTTACCACTCCCCAATCCTGCCGCGAATACCGAAAGATTATGAGAATCGGCCGGGGCCCGATGCCTCATAATCTTTCGGTGTATTCGGTGTATAATGAAGTTCAATGAAAAAATGGTACGGTTTTACCTGCCCAAGGACGCCACGGAGATGATGGGTTTTCTCCTTGAGTGCCATCCGGAGTTGACCTCCGGTGGAACCTGAAAAAAGGAAAGGGGATCTAAATTTGCCAGATTTATTTGAACAGACTCTAAACGACGTTCTCCAGGTCTCCGCTTCGGCCTCCCCCACTCCGGGCGGCGGCAGCGTTGCGGCGGTGGTGGCCTGTTTCGGTCTGGCCATGGCGGCCATGGTGACCAATCTCACCTTGGGCAAGGAAAAATTCAAGGACGTGGAACCGCAAATCCAAGAGATCCGAGCCGGCGTGGAGGATCTCATGATCAGGCTGAAGGAGTTGACGGCCGAGGACATGGCTGGTTTCCACGCCTACATGCAGGCTTTGCGGCTGCCCAAGGAGAGTCCCGAGGAAAAGGCCGGAAGGGACGAAGCCCTGCAGGTTGCGGCGAAAGCGGCCACCGAAACTCCGTTGGCCGTCGCCGGGGTGTGCTTGGAAGGTCTGGAACTGGTACAGCGTCTGGCTCCGCTGGGCAACCGGATGGCGATCAGCGATGACGGGGTGGCGGCCTACTTTTTGGCGGCTTGCGTGGGAGCCGTGCTCCTGTCGGCGGAAATCAACCTTCCCGGCATCAGGGATGCGGAATATGTGGCTTCAGTCGTGGCCCGGACGGCGGAAATGAGGAGCCGGGCGAACCGCCGCCGGGACCAAACCCTGGCGGTGGTCGGGGAGCGCATGGGCTAAACCGGTTTCTCTTGGGAGAACTGGGCCACTTGGGATACCCGGTTTTCTCCGTCGACGAAGACGACCCGACTCACCAGACGATCGGCTTCCGTATCGGTGCACAGGACCGAGGCGAGGACGATGATCAGGTCGCCGGGGTGAAAGTGACGGGCGGCGGAGCCGTTGAGGCAGACGGTGCCCGAATCGGCGGGTGCGGGGATCACGTAGGTGCTCCAGCGAACGCCGGTGGCCAGGGAGGTGATCTGAACCATTTCGAAAGGGCGGATGTTGGCGGCCGACAGGAGGCTCTGGTCCAGGGTGATGCTGCCGACGTAGTTCAGGTCGGCGTCGGTGACCGTGAGCCGGTGCAACTTGGCTTTGCAAATCTGCAGGAGCAAGATTTTGCGGCTCCTTTCTTCAACTCCGAGCAGCGAATCACCGGCGGTCCCAACTCCACGATGCGGGGACTGGGCCGGTAGACGTCGATTCCAAGGTCCTTGCGCCGTAAACCGCCGGGGCTTTCGATCTCCAGCCAACTTTCCACTTTGACGCCGGGCTGGCCGGGGGTGACGACCTTTTCCGTGCCGGGGGGCAGGGAGGCGTTGACCAAGGTTTGGGTGGTGAAAGGGTAGGTGGCCAGGATGCGGTGCTTGACGACGACCTTGGGGGGACGCTCCGGGCCATAGAGGGAGATGGTCAGGCGGCGGCCTTCCGTGCGGCTCCAGAGGAGCAGGGGACCGTTCAGGTTGTTGCGGAAGCGGAAATCGGCGTAATTCCAGGCCACGGTGGCGTCTTGGCCAGGAGGGACATAGGGGACGGTCAGGCTGTGCCGGTGGCGTTCCAGCACCGGCAGGTCGGCCAGGAGGACCACGTTGTAAAGGGTGGTGGCGACCTGGCAAACCCCGCCGCCGCAACCCTGGACGATGCGGTCGCCGACGAAGATCCGCCCGGTTTGGAAACCGGCTTGGGGGGTGCGCGGCCCGACGGCGGCATTGAAAGAGAAGGTTTTTCCCGGTTGGACGACGAGACCCCGCAGACGTTCGGCGGCCAGGCCGATGTTGTGGGCTTGGCCGGGGGTGGCGAAGGCGAAGTCGGTGGTGAAACCGGCCATGGGGACGGCTCCCAGTTTCCGCAGGTCACCGGCCGACGGGCCGGGGGGGGCCGGCATGCCGGTTCCGGCCGCCGGGGCGGATGGAGCCCATCCCTGCCCCACGGCCAGCATGGCCAGCAAAAAAATAAACAACAATCCTGCGCGGACCCGCAACCGGCTTCCTCCTTCGCCCGCATTTTCGCCAAATGGCTATGTCGGTGAAGGGGTGGTTAGAATGCCAGGAACCGCCAGGATAGACTTTTGCTTTTTGCGGAAACTAGGAGCGGTTGTCGGACTTGTAAACCGCGAGAGGAGATGATCCTCGAATGGCAAAGGTGATGAGCGAGGAATTGAAACGGGATTTGGCCCGGGAGATTGGCGTGGCCGGCACTGTGGACAAGGAAGGCTGGGCAGGAGTAAGTTCGCGCGATTGCGGGCGGTTGATCGCCGCCGCGTTGCAAAGAGCAGAAAAATCGCTTGCCGACAACCAAAAGCGGGGCTGATGCCCCGCTTTAAAATTTGCCCTCGGGGGACAAAACGGCTTGTGGGAGCCGGTTCGTTCCCGCTCCGGCGGCGGTCCGACCGGCTTCATCGGCCCGCCCGGATTGCCTCCTCCACCAAAGCGGCGAAGCCGGCGGCGAGGGTTCGGTGGACGGCGCCGGGGACGGCGGCTCCGATCGGTGCGCCGTCCAGCCGGGTGACCGGCATCAGTTCCATCACCGTGCTGGACATGATGATCTCGTCGGCCTGCCGCAACTCCTCCAGGGTAAAGGGGTCTTCCAGGACGGCCAGTCCGGCGGCGCGAGCGGTTTCGAGGATCGCGGTGCGGGTCACGCCGGCCAGGATGCGCCGGCCGGCGGGGTGGGTGCGCAGCCGCCCGTTCCAAACGGCGAACAGGTTGGAACTGGCTCCCTCGGTGACGACGCCGTCGCGGACGAAGACGGCCTCGTAGGCTCCGGCCCGGCGGGCTTTTTCCTTGGCCAGGACGTTGGCCAAAAGGCCGATGGACTTGACCTGGCACAGGTCCCAGCGTTCGTCGGGGACGGTGACGGCGGCCACGCCGGTTTCGCGCGTTGCCGGAGGCGGCACGTCCGCCGGCTGGACGGTGGCCAGCAGGGTCGGGGGGACGCCGGGCGGGAAAAGATGCTGGCGGGGTGCGGCGCCGCGGGTGACCTGCAAGTACAGGGAGGCTTCGGCCAAGCCGCTGCGCCGTAAGAGAGTCCGACAGACCTCGTTCAATTCTTCCAGGGGGGGAGGCGGCAGCCAAATGGCGGCGGCGCTTTCCGCCAGGCGGTTCAGGTGGGCCTGCAGGCGAAAGGGAACGCCTCCATAGCAGCGGATTACTTCATAAATGCCGTCGGCGAAGACGAAGCCGCGGTCTTGAAAGGAAACCAGCGCCTGCTCCGGGGGTAGATAACGTCCGTTCAGGTAAACCAATACCGCTTCGCTCAAAGCATTCATCTCCTTGCCGTTTAGTACGACCGCGAAGCGGCCGGTGGAGAGTGAAGCGGAGGGAACCTTTTTGATACGCCGCGCGCCGAGCGGTAAGCTCGGCCGGTGAGCGGTGTCCCCGGTCACGGGGAGGGAGGGGAACCAAATTGCGTTCGCGAAGCAAGTGCGATGCCGGATGCCAACCTTACCGTTTGCCTTTGCGAAGCGAAGGTAATCCCGGAGCTTCACTCCACGTTTAGTTTCGACCCAAATTGCCGCCTTCCTGCCGGCATCCAAACGGTTGAGCTAAAGGCGGTCGGGCCGTTTGCGGCCTGGATATTTCGGGGGAGCGGCGGAAGGTCGTCTCGACACCTGCCGGCGACACCCGCGACCGATGAAACCGCAGGTCCTACCTGCTTTTGGATCGGCTTTGCCGGGCTCCCCAATCGTTCCAACCGGACGGGATGGCAGCAAACCAAGCCATGCCTGCGTTGCCTCGCATTTCAAGTTGTCATAATTACAAAGGGCCGTTAGAATCGAAGCCGAGGAGGTGGGGACGGTGTGGCGAGCCGACCTCGGTTTCGATGTGGGAACGGCCAATACGGTCGTTTATCGGCGAGGGCGTGGCATTATCTTGCGGGAAGCTTCGGTATTGGCTTGGGACGACCGGGGGGATTTCCCGGTGGAAGCCGGGAACGGGGCGAAAAGCATTGAGGGGAAGGAACCGCGTGGCGTGGAAGTGGTCCATCCCATTCGGGTCGGCGGAGTGGTGGATCAGGGATCGGCCAGCCTGATGTTGCGCTTGTTTATGGAAAGAATCGGAGGGAGCCTTTTCAGGCCAAAGGTGTTGCTTGGGGCGCGGGGCTCCGCTTCCGCTTTGGTCAGAAGATCCCTTTTTCGTACGCTCCTTCAGGCCGGCGCACGGGAAGTGCGCTGGGTGGAGGAACCGGTGGCCGCCTGTCTGGGAGGCGATGTGTCGGTATGCGAGGCTCGGGGAACCCTCCTGGTGAACATGGGGGCGGGTACCACCGAAATCGCCGTTCTTTCCATGGGCGGGGTGGTCATGGATAAGTCTCTCCCCTGGGGAGGGGAGGAGATGGACGAGGAGTTGGGTGGATACCTGCGCAAGGAAAAGGGCGTGCGGGTGGGGAAACCGACGGCTGAACGGTTGCGGGTCGGCCTGGGTGCTGCCAGATTTGGCCAGCGGGAGGAAGGGAATTCGCACACCGTGGTCGGTCAGGATGTGGTCACCGGAATGCCTCGCCGGGTGCAGGTGACCGCCGCGGAAGTTCATCTGGCTCTGCGGGGAGCCCTGGAGAAAATCGTCGCCGGCTGTCGCCGGATCATTTCCCAATGCCCTCCAGAACTGGTGCGGGACATGACCGAGGGAAGGGTGTACCTGACCGGAGGGGCCGCCCAACTGCCGGGAATGGCCGTTTTTTTGCGGGAAGAGTTGAACCTGCCGTTTGTCCTCCTGG
>JAJZBP010000105.1 GCA_021798855.1 Bacillota bacterium | reverse complement strand
AGAACCGCCCCATCCGGCGAAGCCGCCGTGCCCGGTTGGGTACGGCGGCTTTAAAATTTACGCAGATTGGCACACATCTTGCATGTTCAAGTGGAGAGTAAGAGAGACGGTTTGCGATGGGAGGTGACGGCGCAAAACTTCCACGATCTTGGGCTTGACCCAGCGAACCGTTTCGGCAATATTGAAGCTGAAGGAAGCCAAGGAGGACTTAATCAAGGATGCAAAGCGCTGATGCAAGAAAGAGCCGTAGCCGCGTAGTCTGGGGAAGCCTTTTGGCCTCGGGCCTGCTGTTGGTTCTGGCGGGCTGCGGCACCACGGCGACGCCGGCAACGCCGGCGCCCCAACAGGGAACCTCCGGTACTCCCGTGAATTTGAACGTCGGTTATTTCCCCTCCTGGGAAGGTGGACTGTCGGGGGTAATCGTCAAGAAAGAAGGCCTTTGGAAGAAGTTTTTGCCTGCGGGGAGCACGGTCCATTGGGACACCCAGGTGGTCGGCCCGCCGCTGGTGGCCAACCTCCTGGCCAACAAGGACCAACTCGCTTACATCGGCGATTTGCCGGCCTACGTGGCCACCGCCAAGCGGTCCATCGCCGACCTGCGGATCGTTGAGAACAACCTGTTCTCCCCCACGGGCCAGATGTGCAGCATCCTGGTGGTCCGGGCCAACGCCCCCCACTTCAGCAACTACCAGCAGGCCGTCCGGTGGTTGAACGGCAAGAACATCGGCGTTTCCGGCAAGGGGTCCTGCGGCGACCGGTTCGTCACCTCCATCATGAAGAAGGAGCACATCCACGCCAACGTGGAATACCTGGACCCCACCATCATCCTGACCGAGTTGAAGAGCGGCAAGATCGACGCCGCCCAGACCTTCGAACCCCACGTGGCCCAGATCGTGGCCCAGGGCGTCGGGCGGGTGGTGGCCACCGGCAACGACTTCAACGAACACGACGGCGACTTCATCGTCATGCGCAAGGACTTCATCACGCAACATCCGGCCGCGGCCTTGGGTTGGGTCGAGGCGGACCTGACCGCCCGCCACTTCAGCCGGCAACACCCCTACCGGACGGTAAGGGATCTGGCAACCCAGTTGCCCGGCTACACTCCCAAGGAACTTTGGATGGCCATCTACGGCCGGTTGCCGGCCGCAAGCGGCGCCAGCAACGTCAACACCGTGGCCCAGGGCACCTTCACCACACCGGCGGTGGAGAATTTTACGCAAAAGAGCTTCCAGTTCCTGTATAGCGAGAAGATCCTGCCCATCAGCCGTCCGCTGCCGGGGGCGATGTACCCCAACCTGGTGCAGGAAGCGGCCAAGAAACTGGGGATCACGCTGCCCCTGGGTCCCCTCCCCAGCTACCCCCTGTCGGCGTTCAACCCGGCCAAGGCCGGCAGTTAAAAACTGTCTTTGGGAGGTGTGGTCTTGGGTATAAGCTTCAAGCGGTGGGTCACCAACCCGGACTCCTGGGGAGCCGTCGCCAGCATTTTTGGCTTCGTCCTCCTCTGGTACGTCCTAACGGCGGTGCTTCGCCTGCCGCGCTTCGACAAGTTGCCCGATCCGGTCGCCGTCGTTACCGCTTGGCTCAGTCCCAATCCCCCGGATGGATTGTCCATCTTCACTTCGGTTTACTACATGGACATCCTCTACAGCGTGGTCAGGGTGCTGGTGTCTTTCGCCCTGGCCACGGTGTTGGGGGTCGGTTTGGGACTCCTCCTGGGCTGGAGCCGCGTTTTCTTCGACTATGCCTTCCCCCTGGTGGAAACCCTGCGGCCCATCCCACCCATCGCCTGGATACCCCTGGCGGTGCTGGTTTTGCCCACCACGGAAATGGGCGTGATTTTCATCACCTTCATCGCCGCCTTCTTCGCCACGGTGCTGAACACGCTACTGGGGGTCCAGTCCATCGACCAGGTCTATTTCCGAGCGGCCAAGTGCCTGGGTTCCCGTCCCTGGGACGTCTTCCGTCACGTGGTCATCCCCGGCTCCCTGCCGGCGATCTTCACCGGCCTGCAGGTGGCCATGGGGGTGGCCTGGATCTCCCTGGTGGCCGGCGAGATGATCTCCGGGCAGGCCGGTTTGGGTTACCTGATTTATGAGGATTACTCCAACCTCCAATTCGTCAACATCGTCATCGGCATGCTCACCTTGGGACTCTTGGGTTACGGGTCCTCGGCCTTGGTGCGCCTGGCCGGCAAGCGACTGATGACCTGGGAAAGCCGCCGCCGGGGGGTGGGGGCGTGAGCGTGCGCGGCTTGGGACCGGATGCCGGGCCGAAGGCCGGGCCTGACGCCAAGGCCGGCGGAGACATCAGCATCCGGGAAGTGACCAAGATTTACGACCCGGACGGCATCCACGTGGTGGCGGTGGAACGTTGCTCATTGGAGATCGCCGCCGGGGAGTTCCTGGTGGTGGTCGGACCGTCCGGGTGCGGCAAGACGTCGTTGTTGAACGTCCTCGCCGGCTTCGAAGACCTGACCGACGGGGAAATCCTCCTGGACGGGAAACCCATCGCCGCCCCCGGCCGGCCGGTGGAACCGGGGTCGGACCGGATCGTGGTTTTCCAAAACGGGGCGCTTTTCCCCTGGAAAACGGTGTTGGAAAACATCGTTTACGGGCCCATGGTGCAAAGGCGCCGTGAACTCGGTCGGGCCAGGCAAGCGGCCCGGAACCTCCTGGCCCAGGTCGGTTTGGAGGGAATCGAGGGCAGTTATCCGGCGGAACTGTCTTCCGGCGTACAGCGGCGGGTGGAGATCCTCCGGGCGCTGATCAACGAACCGCGGGTGATGTTGTTGGACGAACCGTTCCGGGGTCTGGACGCCGTGGCCAAGAGCGTGATGCACCAATTTCTGCTGGATCTGTTCGAACGCACGCGGCTCACCATGTTCTTCATCACCCACGACCTGGACGAGGCCATCTTCCTGGGTGACCGGGTGGTGGTGATGACCACCCGGCCGTGTTGCCCCAAGTTGGTCCTGCAGGTGAATTTGCCGCGGCCGCGGGACCACCGGGCGCTCGGCGACACCCGTTTCCTGGAACTCAAGCGGGCGGCCCTGGAAGCAGTGCACGAGGAGGCGCTCAAAGCCTTCCGCGCCGGCGAGCGCGAGTTGGCCTAAAGGAGGTATAAAATGGCGTCCGGCATCCTAACGGCTCCCTCCAACCCCCGGCGCAAGGCCCATCCCTGGCTGCGGCAGTCCTTCAACCGGCATACGCTGCGCGGCGCGGTGACTTTGGTTGTTTTCGTCATCCTGTGGGCGTTGGTGGTGGCTTTCAAGGTTCCCTATCTGCGGCTCCTTCCCCCACCCAGAGACGTGGCGGTGTCCCTGCTCCAATCCGTCGCTTCCGCCGGGTATTGGGCCAACTGGTGGATCAGCATGGTCCACATCGCGGTAGGCTTTGTGGCGGCCGTGGTCGTCGGGGTCCCCCTTGGGCTGGCCATGGGGATCAACCGCACCGTGCGCCGCTTCGTTTTCCCGATTTTCGAAGTGCTGCGCCCCGTTCCTCCCATCGCCTGGATCCCCCTGGCCATCATCTTCTGGCCGACCGTCTCCCTCACCATCTACTTCCTGGTTTTCACCGGCCCCTTCTTCATCATCGTCCTGAACGTCATGGACGGTGTGCGCGAGGTCAGCCAAAATCACGTGCGGGCCGCCCTCTCCCTGGGAGCCAAACCGCGGGACGTTTTTTGGCGGATCATGCTCCCGGCCACTCTGCCCTACGTCATGACGGGAATGGCGGTCGGCATGGGGGTTACCTGGAACGTGTTGATCGCGGCGGAGATGGTCACTTCGGCCACCGAATCGGGACTCGGCAGCATGACCTGGACCGCTTACACCAACGGTATCCTGCCGGTGATCGTGGTGGGTATGTTGAGCATCGGAGTGGCCGGCTACCTGTCCAGCGCCCTGCTCCGGCTGCTGGGCGAACGCCTGATGCCCTGGCAGCGGCGGATCTGAAGGGAGGGGGAACAAGGTTGAGCGTAATCACCAAGCGCATCTTCGGCGAATTCCAGGTGCGGGGACTTTCCCACTCCTACGGCGGCGTGCCGGTGTTGGAGGACTGCACCCTGGACGTGCCGCGGGGCAAGCTGACGGTTCTGGTCGGTCCCTCCGGTTGCGGCAAGACGACTTTGATCAACATCCTGGCCGGTTACGAAACCTCCACGGTCGGTCAGGTGCTTTTGGACGAACGACCGGTCGCCGGTCCCGGGCCGGACCGGTTGGTGGTGTTCCAGGAAATGGCCCTGTTCCCCTGGATGACGGTGGAGGAAAACGTCAATTTCGGCTGCCGGGCCTCCGGGATGCCGGCCGGGGAGATGCGCAGCCGGGTCGCCTCCGTGTTGGCCAAGGTGGGCCTCGCCGATTTTAGGAGCAAGTATCCCAGTCAATTGTCCGGCGGTATGCAACGCCGGGCGGAACTGGCCCGGGCCATGGTCAACGACCCCAAGGTGATGATCCTGGACGAACCCTTTCGCGGCTTGGACGCCATGACCCGCAGCATGATGCAGGAATTCTACGTGGGCCTCTTCGAGGAGGTCGGGCGCACCAACCTCTTCGTCACCCACGACCTGGAGGAGGCGGTCTTTTTGGCTGACCGCCTATTGATCATGACCTACCGGCCGGGCAAAATCAGGGAGGTCATCGACGTGGACCTCCCTCGGCCGCGCACCTTCCAGGTCATGGCCACTCCCCGCTACAACGAAATCCGCCAGCACGCCCTGGAACTCCTGTACGAGGAGGCCAGCAAGGCCTTCGCCGCCGGCAGCCAGGCGGCCTTCGACCTGGTGGACGGCTTCGCCAAGGCGGCCGGCAGGTAGGGATTGGCGCCGGCGCCGGAGACCACCACCCGGGATGGGAGCGCCCGGGACCGGGACCGCTCCCGTCCCGTTCCTGGGCGCTCCCATCGGAGGCGGACCGGGGTAGAGTGGGGGCGGAGCCGGGACCGGAGCCCGGAGCCGGGGCAGGAGCCGGGGCAGGAGCCGGGACCGGAGCCCGGAGCCGGGGCCGGAGCCCGGCAAGTTTCGCGAAAACACCCCGGCGGGGAAATGAGGGATGGGCATCGCCACCTGGCTCTTGGTCGCCATCGTCGTCTACAGCCTGATCCTGGTATACCTTGGACGTTACGCCTACCTGAGGGAGAAAAAAGCCGAGGCCGAGGACTATTTTCACGCGGGGCGCCGGGGCAGCATTCTCAACGTGATCATCTATTCCGCTTCCCAATCGGGCGCCATCACCTTGGTCAGCGAACTGGAAGCAAGCGTCCTCCACGGCATCTCGGTCGTCTGGTACGGCGTGGGGGTACTGGTCATGACGCTTTTGATCGCCGGTTTGGTGGTCACGCCTTTGCGCCGAAAGCGGGTCATCACCCTCTCGGGCTACTTGGGCGACCATTTCGGTGAGCCGGTGCGGGCCTTTGCGGGCGCGATCATCGGCCTTTTCATGCCCCTTTTCTCCATCGCCACGGTGGTCGCCACCGCCCAAATCCTGCGGGTGATTTACGGTGTGCCAGCCTGGGAAACGGTGGCCCTGTGCTCGTTGGTCCTGTTGGGATATGTCCTTTTCGGCGGTATGCTTTCCATCAGCCTCACCGGACTGGTCAACACCTTCACGATGTACCTGGGGATCACGGTCATGGTCGGAGCAGCCATTTATTACAACGGATTCCATCGGCTTTTCACGACCCTGCCGCCCACCTACTACAACCCGCTGGAGGTCGGCCTCCCCCTGATCCTGGTTTGGTTGGGAACCTGGGTGGTCAACGCCCTCCTGGCCCAAACGCAACTGCAGATGGTCCTGACGTCCAAAGATGAACGCACGGGCCGGATGGGTGTGTACCTTTCGCTGATCCCCCTGGCTTTCATGACGTTGATGGCTCCCCTGGCCGGTCTGGGACTGCACCTTCTTTTTCCACGGGCGACCGACGGTTTCGTGGCCACGGCCCTCCTGATCAAAAACCGTTTACCCCTGTGGGCCTCGGTCGTGGTCGTTTTGGGCATCTGGTGCACTTCCCTGATTTGGGCGGGTTCCAACCAATTTTCCGGCGCCGTCAGCCTGGGCCGGGACCTGGGGAAGGCTCTGGGATTTTCACGGAACCACGGACAGGAAAGGTTGAATACCCGGATCAGCCTGGGCGTGGTCACCGTGGTCCTGATCGTCCTCGGCACCCTGCGCCCGAGCAATTCGGCCTGGTGGTCGGTTTTCGCCTTTGCGGTCCGCAACGGCGCCCTGGTCAGCCTACCCTTGGGCGCTCTGGTCTGGGGGGCCATGAACGCCCGCGCCGGCTACTGCAGCATGATCGTCGGAGGGGTGTCGGCCTTCATCTGGTATGCGCTGAATTCCTTCTCCACCACCGGGTTTTACCTCGGGATCCACCCCATGTGGATCGGCCTTTGTTTGGCCCTGGTGTCACCCGTCGTCTGGATGGGCGGGGAAGCGTTGGCCGGCGGGCGGGACCGGCGGCAAGTACACCGGCAGGTCCGTCTGGTCTGGAAAAAACGCCGCCCGTCCCAATACCTTTTGTCCGCCGCCCTGCTGATTCTGGGCGGCTTCATCGCCGGCGAAGCGCACAGTCTGCTGCTTCATGGCCTCATCGGAGCGCTGGCCTTCGTCTGGGCGGTTTTGTTTTTCTTTCTGGGAGCCTTGACCATCATCAAAGCCGATCCGGTCACCCTGGAGCGGTGATTGCACCATCCCGCCGGCACGGGGCGGGGCTGAACGGAAGTTGACCCTCTCCGGTCCGAGGGGGTCAACTTCCGTCGGTTCCTATTTGACGTGCGTCCGGCGGACGTCCGGCGAACTTCCGCCCGGTTGGACTGAAAGCCTCAGGCGGCCTCTCCCTTGCTGGGACTCGGCGGCGCCCGCCGCTCACCGCTGTATTCGGCGGCGTGTTCCCGGTAGTACCGGCGCCAAACCAAGCGATGCACCCCGAGGTAACGCGGCAATTCATTGACGACTGGAATCCAGGGCATGAGCGCCACGAACAGCCAGACCAATATTCCGCTGCCCAGGGCCAGGAAGTCTCCGTCGGAGGCGTTGGCGACCCATTTGGTTTGGTAGATGGCCGTGACGACCGCCAACCACCACGCGCCCGGGTAGCCGGGCTGCTCTTCCTTGATCACTCCCCATTGTTCGCCCTTCAACCCCAGCGCGCCGGCTGCGCGGTGCAGCACCTTCCCCTGCAGGAACAGGAGGGAGTTT
>JAJZBP010000104.1 GCA_021798855.1 Bacillota bacterium | reverse complement strand
CTCGCTCCCTACCGGACGCCCTCCATTTCCAAGGAAGGAACGGCAAGCCGTTCCTTGAACCCGGGAACCTTCCCCTCATGCCATCGGCATGTGGGTCCCCTTCCCGCCCCTGAATGGGGGCACCGCTGCTGCGCGCGGCGGAGCCGTTCTCCGCCGAACCGGGAGCCTCCCCCTCCCGCTCCCGAGACCTCGGCAATCCATATTTCGCCGCCAACCCACTAAACCCTTTTTCTGTTAAGAAAATTAACCCAACTTTAACATTTGGTAAGTATCTTCATCTGCTGACATAAACCTAACGCGCAATTTTCCGAATATGACCCGTCTGTAACGATTATTTAACAAATACTTGACATTATGCACCGGCAGGCATAAGATGAAGACACGAGAACAAGGGAGTTCGCCGTCAGGTGGGTTCCCTTGTGTTTTTTTCAGGAGGTGGGGGCATGACCGAAAGTTCCCCTCATTCCCCGGCTCGGTGTCCGCCCGCGAAGGAAGGTTTCGCCTCCGTACATGCGCCCGTCGCCGTCGGCGAGGGCAAGGAACAGACCTCAAGCGTGGCGCAGGCTCCACCTGTGGCGCCGAGGACCGTCGCCGAAACCTTTGACGCCCAGTTCGCCGCCGGAGGCGGCTCCCGTGCTATAGAGGAAAGACGTCTTTTGGTCGGTCTGGCCGCCGCTTTTCTGACCAAACACTACGGCCTGAAGCCGGACGACGCCCACCGGCTCCTGCGCCGGCAGAGCATGTGCAGCCGGATCCCGCTGCACCAGGTCGCCGCCTCCGTCCTGTCCTCCGGCAACCACCGTTCGGAACACCTTCGCGGCTGCCCCCCCAAGTCCCGCACACCAAAGGAGTGAAGCGCAATGTTGGCACCCGATCCGGCTTATCTGAACTCCGGTGACACCGCCTGGCAGTTGACCACCGGAACCTTCGTCGGTCTGCAGAGCATCCCGGGCCTGGCCATCCTCTACGGCGGCGTGGTCAAGAAGAAATGGGCGATCAATTCCGGCCTAATGTGTCTCTACGCCTTTTCCATCGTCCTTTTGGTTTGGGTTCTGCTCGGTTACAAGATGGGTTTCGGCAATCCCCTGCAACTTGGTCCCGGTATTTTATCCGGCCTGGTCGGCGTTCCCGGGCCGGCCCTGAACAGCACCGCGGAACAGAGCCGGGCCGTCATCCCCCTCCTGGCCGCCGGTATGCCCGCCATGCGCTTCCCCATGTCGGCCCTGATCTTCTTTCAATTCGTCTTCGCCGCCATCACTCCCATCATCCTGGCCGGCGGGGTGCTGGGACGGATGAGCTTCAAGGCCTGGATGATCTTCGTCCCCGTCTGGTCCCTGGTGGTTTACTCCGTCAACTGCTTCTCCATCTGGGGCGGCGGGTGGCTGGCCCAACTGGGCGCCGTTGACTACAGCGGCGGCTACGTCATCCACGTGGCCGCCGGGGTGGCCGGCTTCGTCGCCGCCGCCGTCGTCGGCCCGCGCCTGGCCAAAGACCGGGAACACTTCACCCCCAACAACCTGCTCATGGCCCTCGCCGGCGCCGGTATCCTGTGGCTCGGCTGGAACGGCTTCAACGGCGGCGACCCCTTCTTCGCCAACGCCGACGCCGCCACCGCCGTTTTGAACACCGACCTGGCCACGGCCGCCGCCCTGATCGCCTGGCTCTTCCTGGACACCTTCGCCTTCAAGAAACCGTCCTTGGTCGGCGCCATCAACGGCATGATCACCGGCCTGGTGGCCATCACCCCCGCCGCCGGTTACGTCAACGGCTACGGCGCCTTCATCATCGGGATCGTCGCCGCCGTCATCCCCTGGATCACCTTCAACCGGGTCATGATCTTCCGCAAGGTGGACGATACCCTGGGCGTGATCCACACCCACGCCATCGCCGGCGCCATCGGCGGCCTGATGACCGGCCTGCTGGCCGACCCGAACATCGTCGTCTATCCCGGCACGGGCAAGACCACCCCCGTGGCCGTCACCGGGCTTTTCTACGGCAACCCCCACCAGTTCCTGGTCCAGTTGGAGGCTTTGGTGGTGGTGACCGCCTACACCGCCGTCGCCACCTACGCCATCCTCAAGCTGATCTCCTTGGTCGTCCCGTTGCGGGCCGACGAGGCCATGCTCCTCAAGGGCGACCTGGCCTTCCACGGCGAGGAGGCGTACAGCATCCAGGAACCGCCCTACTTCACCCCTCCTCCCGTCACCGCGATGATCGGCGGCGCGGAGCCGACCCAGGTCAACCTGAACAAAGAATAACCCGGGACACCTGCAAAAAAAGACCGGCCACCACGCCGGTCTTTTTTCCTCGTTACCGCCTCCCACCGGGAAGCCTCAAGCCCCCACCTCCGCCGTTTCCCGGTACAGTTCGGCGTAACGTCCGGCCGACCTGTCCCAGGAAAAGTCCCGGCTCATCCCCCGGCGGACCAGTTCCAACCATTCCTGCCCCCGGCCTCCCTCCAAGCTCGCCAGGGCCCGGCGCACCGCCTCCACCAGGGCCTGGGCCTTCGCCGCCGCGAAAACAAACCCATCCTCACCGTCCCGCACCGTGTCGGCCAAACCTCCGGTCCGCCGCACCACCGGCACCGAACCGTAGCGCATGGCGATCATCTGGGTCAGACCGCAGGGCTCAAACCGCGACGGAACCAAGAACAGGTCGCTCCCGGCGTAGATCCGCCTGGCCAATGGGTCGTTGAACTCCCGCCGGAAGGCCAACCGCCCCGGATGGTCCCGGCTCGCCTCCTCCAGCGACCGCAAAAGCTCCCGGTCCCCGTCCCCCAGCACCGCCAGGTTCAACCCCGACGCCAACAGGTCCGGCAGGGCCTCGACCACCAGGTCAACGCCCTTCTGGGCCGCCAAGCGCGTGACCATCCCGGCCAGCGGCCGGCCCTCCTCCAGATCCAGCTCCCGCGCCACCCGCGCCTTGTTGGCCGCCTTCCCCGGACGCGGATTCCCCGCGTCCACCGGTTCCACCGCCGCATCCGCCGCCGGGTTCCACCGCGCCTGGTCCAAGCCGTTCAAGATCCCCACCGGCGGGTGCGCCAGGTTGGCCAACACCCCCTCCAACCCCTCGCCGTAGTCCCGCGTGCAAATCTCCCCGGCGTAGGTCGGACTCACCGTGCCGACCCGCCCGGCCGCGACCAAGCCCCCCTTCAGCACGTTCACCTGCCCGTGAAACTCCACGGCCCCCGGGTGAAAAAGGTCGGCGGCGAACCCCAACCGCCCCAGGCTCTCCCGCGCAAACACCCCCTGGTAGGCCAGGTTGTGAATGGTCAGCAGGGTTGGGGGCCCGCCCTGCAGGCGGGCGTGGACGGCGGTCGCGGCGGCGTGCCAGTCGTGGAGGTGGAGCAGGTCCGGCCGCCAGCCGGCCGCCTCTCCCAACGCCGCGCCCGCCGCGGCGAAAACCCCGTAGCGGAGGTCGTTGTCGTGGTAGCCGTCTCCGCCCTCCCCGTACACTCCGGGCCGGTCGTACAACCCATCCGCCTCCAGCAGATACACGGGAAAGCCCGGTTCCTCGGTGTAATGCAGCGGGTATTCAAGCCCCCACAGACGCAGATTCCGCCCCAACGGGCGGCAGGCCGCCGGATCCAGGAACCGCCGGTAGAAGGGCAAAAATCCCCTGACGTCATGTCCCAAGGCCCGCAGGGCCGGGGGCAGGGAGCCGGCCACGTCGGCCAGCCCTCCCACTTTTACCAGGGGCGCCATCTCGGCAGCCAAAAACAACACTTTCACGCCTGCCGGGCACCTCCACGCAATTCCACACTCTCGGGAACAGCCGAATTGATGGGAATATTGGTCGCCGCCGGGGGCGGCTCCCGTGCTGTAGTGATAGACGTCGCAGAACCCGAAACCGGCGGGCGGCGCGCTGTGCAAGAAATAGAGGAACCCGCCTCCCGCCGATAATTGCGGAAAGCCTGCACGCAGCGAATACCCGGTTCCCGGTACAGGTCCGTCAATCGCCACCGGTAGGCCTGCAGCACCCAGGCAACTTCCTCCGGCTTTCCGTCCGCCGGATACCACTCGTGTTGCGTCGTTTCCACCACCACCTCGTGGTGACCATAGCCGCTGATCTTGTCCCATGGTCCCTCCGCGCTCCGCAGCAAGGGCAGGTTGCGGTTGAGAGCCGAAAACTTGTTGGGGACCACCCGCGCGGCCCATCGGCCGTCGTCCCGTCCGGGCGCAGAGCCCGCTCCGAGGACACGATCACCCAACGGCGGTGCAAAGGATCGTGGCGCAATTCGCGGCTCGGTCTTACGCTCCCGCTCCCCTCGGCCAGATCAAAATCGGTGGCCACGTCGGCGCTGGCCACCAAAAACGTCTCCCGCCTCAGGAATTCCCTGGCCTGGGCCACCGCTCCGGCCGTGCCCAGGTCCTGCCCAGGCTGCAAATAGGTGATCGAGCACCCCCACCGGGAACCGTTCCCGAAGTGCTGCCGGATTTGTTCCGGTTGATGGAAAAGCAAGAAGACCATTTGGTTAAAACCGTGGCTGGTCAAAAGCCTGACGGTGTGTTCCAAGAGGGGACGATTGCCCAAGGGAAGCATTGGTTTGGGACGGTTGGCCGTCAACGGCCTGGCCCGCGTCCCAAACCCACCCGCCAATACCACCGCCTTCATCATTTCCACTCCTCTCCCCGGATATGGAAATGTTTATTGAGCCAAAGCTTTGTGAATGCCATTTTTCGCGGGAAAATCAGCGGACGGACCGGCGCTGCCGGGGATATGACCCCAATATTTTCCAATAAGAACTTTGCTTTTTGATCGCCGCCAGGGTTTCGGCCACCAGAACCTCCTGCCGGTGACCTTCCAGGTCCACGAAGAACAGGTAACGTCCCAGGGCCGTCTTCTCGGGGCGCGACTCGACTTTCGTCAGGTTGATCCCCCGCCGGGCGAACTCCACCAAGGCCGCGCAGAGGGAACCCGGCGCGTCGCTGCGGAGGGAAAAGACCACCGAGGTCTTGTCGTCACCGCTGGGCGGTTCCTCCTCCCGCCCGAGGAGCACAAAGCGGGTTGCATTATCCGGATAGTCCTGGATTCCGTCGGCCAACACCCGCAACCCCAGGTTGTGGGCCGCAGCCGCGGTCATCACGGCGCCCCACGCCTTCCCTTCGGCCACCATCCCAGCCGCGCGGGCGGTGCTTTCCACTCCCTCCTGCGCCGCCGCGGGGTAGTGCTCCCGCAGGTAGCGACGGCATTGGGCGAGCGGCTGGGGATGGGAGACGATCTTGCCTCCACCGAACTCCGTCTCCCCTGTCCGGACGGCAAAGACCAGACGCACCGCCAGCACGACTTCCCGGCGAATGCACAGGTCCACTTCGTGGACCAGCATATCCAAGGTCACGCCGACCGAACCCTCGATGGAGTTCTCCGCAGGCACCAGGGCGGTATCGGCCGAACCATTTTCCGCCGCAAGACAGGCATCGGCGATGGTCGCGCAGGGCAGTCCCTCCACCTTCCAAGCTGCGGGGAGTTTCCCCAAGGCTTCCTCGCTGAAAGTCCCCGGCGGTCCCAGGTAAGCTACGCGCAAGGTTCAAGTCTCCCTTCACGTTGCGAAATGACGCAATGCTTCCCCCAAACGTTTGCCACCTTCGGCGATGTCCTCTTCCGTGGCGCAGGAGAAGGTCAGGCGAGCCGACCTTGCTCCTTGCCCGTCCGGGCACAGGGGGTTCCCCGGAACGTAGGCCACCCCCCGGTCCACCGCCATGGGCAGCAACATCGAAGTGTCCACCCCTTCGGGCAGGGTCAGCCAAACGAAAAAACCACCGTCGGGTACCCTCCAGACCCCCACCCCTCCGGCGAAGACTTCCCCCAGGGTCCGGTCCATGGCATGGGCACGCCGGGCATAGAACTCGCGCACCTTGCGCAGGTGATCCGCCAAAACCAGTTCCTCCATGACCCCGAGCATGATCTCCTGGGCGAGACTACCGCTGCCCAAGTCGGCCGCCGTCTTGGCCTGCAGGAAAGCCCGGCGGACTTCCGCCGGAGCGACCACCCAACCCACTCGTAAACCGGGCGCCAGGATCTTGGAAAATGTACCCAGATAAATGACCCTTTCCTCGCCTCCCGGCAGGGCGCGCAGCGGCGGTGGCGGCGGAACCCGGAAATACAATTCTCCGTAGGCGTTGTCCTCCAAAATATAAAAACCGTATCGCGCGGCCAGTTCCAGGATCGGTCCCCGCCGTTCCCCGCTCAGGGTGCGCCCGGTCGGGTTCTGGAAATTCGGCGTCAGGTACAAGAACTTTGGCCTGGCACCGCCCATGCGAGACAAAGCCTCTCCCAGGGCTTCCGGCAGGATACCCTCCTCATCGCCCGCCACCGTAACGTACACCGGCCCCAACGGGTCAAATGCCTGCAATGCCCCCAAATAGGTGGGGGATTCCACCAGGACCAGGTCTTGGGGATCGAGCAGGATCTTCCCCAGGAGGTCCAAACCCTGCTGGGAGCCGCTGGTGATCACGACCTCGTCGGGGGCGGCAGGGAAGGGCATGGCGGCGGCAACCCGCTCCCGCAGGCGCGGATTGCCGGCGACGGGAGCATACTGGAAGCCCCGCCGTTTGGCCGTCGCCGCCGCAGCCACCCGGCGAAAGGTCTCCAGGGGGAACGTGGCCGGATCGGGAAACCCGCCGGCGAAAGAGATGATCCCAGGCCGGTCGGCGTAACCCATCAGATCCTCCAAGGCCTTCCCGCGTTCGGCCAACCGCGCCGCCGCAGCCGCAAAGACACCGCTCACGGCCGTTCGCCCTCCCCGGTTAAAACGTCACGGTAGCCGCCGGAACCGTGCAGCAGGAACCGCTTGACGCGGCTGATGGTGGCCGAACTGGCCCCGGTGGCCGCGGCCACCTCTTCGTAAGTCGCTCCCCCAAAGAGCAGCCGGGCCACCTCCAGGCGCTGGGCCATGGCCTCCAGTTCCCAGACCGTGCAGAGATCCGTAAAAAACGCCCGGCACTGTTCCTCATCCCGCAGGGAGACAACGGCCCGCCAAAGAGGACGCAACGCCCTCTCCCCCCGGGTACCTTCAGCCGCCGGCACTGGGCACTTCCTCCTTCGTAGCACGGGAGCCGCTCCCGGCGGCGAACTGGGCGTCAAAGGTTTCGCTGGAGGTCCGTTCCTTGCCCTCGCCGACGGCGACGGGCGCATGTACGGAGGCGAAACCTTCCTTCGTAGCACGGGAGCCGCTCCCGGCGGCGAACTGGGCGTCAAAGGTTTCGCTGGAGGTCTGTTCCTTGCCCTCGCCG
>JAJZBP010000103.1 GCA_021798855.1 Bacillota bacterium | reverse complement strand
CCCCCCTGGCGTCGGCCAGGGCCAGGAGACCATAACCCAGGTCCAGTTCCAGAGTGTCGAGTTGCAAAAGGCCCAGGACATTCTCCGGCTTGCGGGCCGCCTCTTTCTCCTCCTCCTTGGCCACCTGAGCCAGGCTGACTTCCCGGTGCTTGTTGCTTTTGTTCATGGTGTAAGCGGAAAAGCCGAAAACACCGGCCAGAACGGCAAATGTCCAAAAGGGCAGGCCGGGCACCAGGCTGAGGGCGAAAAGTCCCCCGGCGGTGATCCCCATGATCCTTGGTTGCACCAGGATCTGTTTGACCAGATCCACCCCAAGGTTGTCCTCCGAGGCCGCCCTGGTGACGATTATCCCGGTGGCCGTGGACAGAAGGAGTGCCGGGATCTGGCTGACCAAACCGTCCCCCACCGTCAGGAGGGTGTAGGTGTTGAGGGCATCCTGCCAGGTCATCCCGCGTTGCCACATCCCCACAACGAAACCGCCGATGATGTTCACCGCCACGATGATGATCCCGGCGATGGCGTCGCCACGAACGAACTTGGAGGCGCCGTCCATGGCGCCGTAGAAATCGGCTTCCCTTTCGATGGTCCGCCGCCGTTCCCTGGCCTCCTTGTCCGTAATCAAGCCGGCGTTGAGGTCGGCGTCGATGCTCATTTGTTTCCCCGGCATGGCGTCCAGGGTGAAGCGAGCGGCGACTTCCGCCACCCGTTCGGCGCCGCGAGTGATGACGACGAACTGGATGACCACCAGGATGAGAAAGATGATGAAGCCCACCACCGGATTGCCCCCCACCACGAACTGGCCGAAGGCCTGGATGACCTGGCCGGCGAAGCCGTTCAGGAGGATCAACCGGCTGGAGGAAACGTTGAGGGACAAGCGAAACAACGTGGTCAGCAGCAACAGGGAGGGGAACATGGAAAAATCCAGAGCGTTCTTGGTATACATGGTCACCAGCACCACCACCAGGGAGAAAGAAAGATTGAACGTGATCAGGAGATCCAATGACCACCAGGGCAGCGGGATGACCATCATCGTCACCATGACCAAAACCACACCGGTTATGGCCAGTTCACCCACGGGTAAGCTTTTGAGGTTGGGAATCGCCGCTCCCTCCTAACCTATGATCCTGCCGGGTCGGTCCCACCCGCAACCGCCAACCTAGGGATCTGGTGAAAAAGGCCCATCTGCGTTGTTGCCTTCGTCGCTCCCCGTTCCGGCGTACCAGGGAGTACGCCTCACGGCTTCACTCCTTGGCGCCTAGCATCTGGACCTTTTTGACCAGATCCCGACTTAAACGGCACACTCACCAGATCCCTAAATCGCCCGGCGCTTCAACCGGTAAACAAACGCCAGCACTTCCGCCACCGCCTGGTAAAACTCCACCGGCACCTCGCCGCCCACTTCCACCTGACGATAAAGGGCCTGGGCCAGCGCCGGTTGCGGATAAACCGTCACGCCGGCCGCCTGCCCGATCTCCCTGATCCGCTGGGCCACGAAACCCTGGCCCTTCGCCACCACCCGCGGCGCCGACATCTCCCCCGGGCGGTACCCGATGGCCACCGCGTAGTGGGTTGGGTTGGTGATGATCACGTCCGCCTTGGGAACCGCCTGCATCATTCTGGCCAGGGCCAGGCGCCGTTGCCTTTCCCGGACACGCTTTTTGATCTCCGGCTGACCCTCGGTCTCCTTCACTTCCTCCTTGACCTCTTCTTTGGACATCCGGAGGGATTGTTGATATTCGAAATATTGGTAACCGTAATCGGCCAGCCCCAGGAACAAAAAGATCAGGGCCACCTCCAAACCGAAGTTGCCGGCCCGCGCCGCCACCCCCGCGAAAGCCCCCAGGGGGACCATCTGGGAAAGGGAGGGGAAAAACTGCGGGTCCGACTGAAAAGCAAGATAGGCGACGGTTACGATGACGGTCAATTTCAACAGATCCTTGACCATCTGGACCAGCGCCCGTCGCGAAAAAAGCCGTTTGATGCCCTCCAGGGGGTTGATCCTGGAGAACTTAGGGATGAGCGGGTCGAGGCTGAACACGAAGCCGACTTGGAAAAATCCCCCCGCCAAGCCCAGGATGAATACCACCAGCAGGACGGGGAGACAAAGGTCCAAGAAATAGGCCAGAACTCTGCGGTAAAGGAAGAGGACGGAGGACATCCCCACGGGGAACGAAAGGTTCCCCAGGAAAAGGGTGACCATGGCCTCTCCTTTGGCAAGAAAGGTTCCCTGCATCAAACGCAGGACGATGACGGCCCCCAGCAGGAGCAAACTCGAGGCCAATTCTCGGCTCTGGAAAACCTGACCGTGTTCTCGGGCTTTTTGGCGATGGCGCGCCGTCGCCGGTTCCCGCTTTTCCCCGGCGAAGAGTTGCAGGTCGAGCCTTCCCGCCGGCGCCGTCCGCCATGCGTCCCCCACCGCGGTCGGTTTCACCCGCCCATCGCCCCCATCAACCGGTACAGCATTCCGAACATCGCCCCAAAAGCCTCCCCCGCCACCGTGGAGACTGCCGGCAACGCCAGCATCAGTATGAAAATGCCCAAAAAGGTTTGCAGGGTGAAGCCGACCTGAAAAATGTTCAGTTGGGGGATGGCCCTGGACAAGAGGGAAAAAACGACCATGGCGAAAAAGAGGGCGCCGACCACAGGAGCGGCCACGGTCAAACCCAGGACAAAAACGTTGCCCATCAGGTGGGAAAAAATGGCCGCCGCTCCTCCGGTCAAGGTGCCCCCACCCACCGGCATCATCCGGTAGCTTTCCGCCAGGGCCATGATCAGCAACAGGTGCCCCCCGGCAACCAGAAACAAGATGACGGCCAAGAAATAATACAGATTGGTCATGGGGGAGGAAGCGATTCCGGTCACCGGACTGATGGTCTCGCTCAAACTGAAGCCGGCGGAGAGGTCCATCAGGGAGCCGCCGTATTGGAACGCGGCAAAAACCAGGGACGCCGCATAACCGATGGCCAGGCCGATGATCAATTCCTTAACTCCCAAAACCAGGTATGGAGCCAGGGCGGTCGGCAGAGCCTTGGCCGACGCGGCGGCCAGGGGGGCGATGATCAACCCAAGCATCAAGGAAATGGCCACCCGCACCTGGGCGGGTATGGCGGAACTGCCGAACACCGGACCGGCCCACATCACTCCCGACGTCCGCAGGACCACCAGAAAATACAAAGGCAGGCCGGGAAAATTCAAGGCACAACCCCCTAATGCAGATAGCCAGACAGGTTACCCAGGAGGCCGGTGGTGAAATCAACCATCTCCCGCAACATGAAAGGGCCAAAAAAGAGGATGGCCGCGAGGATGGCCAGGAGTTTGGGAACGAAGGCCAGGGTCTGCTCATTGATCTGGGTCGTCGCCTGGAAGATGCTGACGGCCAGGCCCACCAAAAGGCTGAGGGCGAGGACCGGCCCTCCCACCACCAGAACCATGAACAACCCACTGTTGGCCAGCGAAATAACCGTATCCTGACTCACCACACCTCTCCCTTCAGTGAAAGCTGGTCACCAACGATTGCACCACCAGCGCCCAACCGTCGGCCAGGACGAAAAGCAGGATCTTGAAGGGAAGCGAGATCATCGTGGGCGGCAACATCAACATGCCCATGGACATGAGGGTACTGGCCACCACCATGTCCAAAATCAAAAACGGAATAAAGATCAAAAAGCCCATTTCAAACGCCGTCTGCAGTTCGCTGGTGACGAAAGCCGGGAGCAGCACGTAGGTCGGCAAGTCGGCGGGGGTCCGGGGCGGGGGCCGTTTGGCCAACCGCAGGAAAAGGGCGATGTCCTTTTGCCCGGTCTGACGAAGCATGAAAGTCCGCAGCGGTTGTAGCGCGTTGCCCGCCGCCTGGGTCTGGGAAATGGTCCCCTTCAGATATGGTTGCAGAGCTTGCCGATTGATCTGATTGAACACGGGGGCCATGATGAAGAAGGTGAGGATCAGGGCAAAGCCGATCAGCACCTGGTTCGGCGGCGAAGTTTGACTCCCCAGGGCGCTACGCAAGAAGGAGAAGACGATGATGATCCGGGTGAAGGACGTCAACAGAATGATGAAAGAGGGCGCCAAGGACAGAACCGTCAGGAGGAGCAGGATTTGGAGAGTTACGGCCACCTGCCCCGGATTGGTGGCCGCGCCGACCCCGATCTTCAGGGAAGGCAAGGGGAAAAAGGGAGGCGTTTGCGCTCTGGCCACGGCGGGAAGAGCCAAAACGCCCACCGCCGCCGTTGCGGCGGCCCCCAAAAGCTTCAATGCCCGTCCTTCCCTTCCGGCGCCCTCCCGGGTTTTCCGGCCCGGGAGAGTTCCCGCAGGCCGCGCAGCCTGTCCCGCACTTCGTCCACCCAGCCGCCGGACGGCAGCAGGTTGTCCAGCCCCACCCGCCGGGTGAAGCCCTCCGCCACGCCGCCGTTTCCCTCCGCACCCACCTCGGGAACCCCCTCCAGATCTTCCTTGGACAATTCGCCCAGGGAAACCACCGTATCCTTGCCCACCCCCAGCAGGTAAATGCGCCTGCCCGCGCGCACCAAGTAAAGGGCGCGCTGGGGGCCAAGGGGCAAAGCGTCCAGCAGGGCGATTTTGCCCTTCCGTCCGCCGGCGCCGCTGCCCGGCCCGAAGCGGCGAGCCAGGAATCTCGCTCCCCATTGAGCCAGGAAAATGGTCAGACCGAAGAAAAATAAAAATCGCAGGAGCAGGAGGAAATCCTGCCAACCGCCGGCCACCGCCATCCCTTCTTCCGGTGGTTCTTAAGTCATGGGAACCGTCAGCGTAACGAAAATCTTTCCGCCGGACTCTTGATCTCGGTAATCCGAACTCCAAAGTTTTCGTCGATCACCACCACCTCCCCCTTGGCCACCGCCCGTCCGTTGACCAGAACGTCGACCGGCTCCCCGGCCAGCTTGTCCAATTCCAGGATCGAACCAGGTCCCAGGGTCAGGACGTCCTTGACCAGCTTTTTCACCCGTCCCAATTCCACCGTCAAGTTCAGGGGAACTTCCAACAGGAATTCCAAACGGCGTGGGGTTAACGTTTCCTGGGTCGTTGGGGGCGGCGCGGGGGCCGGTGGCGCTTCCAGGGGAGGGAAGCTGGGAGTCTGCACGGTCACCTGGGGGGGAGCCTCCTCTTTGCTTTCGCCCGCCCCGCGGATCAGGGCGTCGATCTCCTCCTGGGAAAGCATGTTGTCAGACATCCGCCCGTTCCTCCTCGACCACACCGGTAATTTTGCAACCGAGGTTTCGGCCCAACAACCCCGCTTGGGCGCGGAACTTCAGTCGGTCGCCGACGAATATTTCCAGGTCGCCGCCCACCACGGTTCCCAGGGAAACCACGTCTCCGACTTCCAGGTTGAGCAGTTCCCGCATGGTCAGAACGGCCCCCCCCAGGCTAATCTTTAATTCCAAGGGGATGCCTTCCATAAATTCCTCCATTTCACTCCGGGCGATGCTTGCGGATTCCTGGCCCCGCAGGGTCTGAAACCACTGCTGAGCTGACAGTTTGGGCAGCACCGGTTCCAGGGTGAGATAGGGATGACAAAAGCTGAAAGTGCCGCTTTGCTCACCGATGTTGATCTGCAACACCACCACCAGCACCATCTCGTTGGGGGCCACGATTTGCGCGAACAGGGGGTTGGCTTCGATGGCCTCCAGTTTGGGGGTGATTTCCGCGAAATTGCGCCAAGTCTCGGCCAGGTAGTTGAGCATCGCCCCGAAAATGCGCTCCATCACCGTTTGCTCGATCTCGGTCAGGGAGCGTGCCTTTCCGATCATCCTCCCCGGTCCCCCGAAGAGGCGGTCGATCATGTAGAAAGCCACCACGGGATCCATCACCATCAGCACTTTGCCGGGCAGAGGAGACAAACCGACGATGGCGATGATCCCCGGGGAGCCGACCCGCCCGATGAATTCCCCATAGGTGTTTTGTTCCACCGAAACCACCGATATCTGCACGAGACTGCGCAGGTAGCCGGCCAAAAAACCGGTGACCAACCGAGCGAAATGGCCGTAGAGCATTTCCGCCGTGCGCATCTGTTCCTTGGAGAACTTGTCGGGGCGACGAAAATCGTACACCCTCACCTTCGGAACGCCCGCCCCCGGGATCCCCGCCCCCCGGGGGGAGAGGAACTCCGTGCCTCCAAGAACCTGGTCGAGAGCCAACTTGAAAGGGGCCCTTTCGCTCAAAACTCCCACCTCACTGTGTTTCCTCCCCGGGCCGGGTCACCGGCAAAGAGGGGGGGAACCCCGCCCTTTGCCGGTAGGCCAGAACCCGGTCCATGATTTCCGCCGGGGTCTCCATGACCACGTACTTGTGCCCGTTGATCAAGGTGACCACGGTGTCCGGGGTGGCCTCCAGCGTTTCGAAAAGGTCGGGATTCAGCCAGAAGACGCCGCCCTTCATCCTCGTCACCTCGATCAAGAAGTCACCCCCACTTGCTTTCAGCCGTTATTTAGGGCACCGGACCGGGCAGGTTCACCAGGGCCATGAGCAGGGTGTTGGACTGGGAGATGGTTTGGGCGTTGGCTTGGTAGGCCCGCTCCACGCTGATCATGTTGACGAACTCCTTGGCCAGGTCCACGTTGGACATCTCCAGGGAGCCGGGGAGGACGCTGCCCGCCCCGCCGGTGCCCGGCGCACCCACGGTCACGTTGCCCTGGTTGGAGTTGTTGGAAGGGGCGTACAAGCCGCTGCCGTGGTCCAGAAGGCCGCTCGGGTTGGCGAAGGTGGCCAACCCGATCTGGCCGATGGTCTGGCTTTGCCCGTTGGAATAGCTCCCGGTGATGGTTCCCGTGGTGTCGATGGTGAAGTTCTGCAGGCTACCGGTGGCGTAGCCGTTCATGGAGGTGGCCCCCACGTTGGATGACGTCGCGCTGAACTGGGTCAGCTTGGAGAAGTCCACGTTGCTGGTGAGGGTGGCCGCCCCGTCGCTGGGCGTCATGGTGACGGTTCCGGTGGAACCGCTGGTCAGGACGCCGTTGGCACCGAAGGTCAGGGAGCCGCTGCCCACCTGAGTGGCGCCGTTCAAGGCCACCCAGTTCCACTGGTTGTTGAGCCCGTTGGACGCGAAGTCGAAGCTCACCTGCTGGGTGTTGCCCAGGGAGTCGTAGAACACGGCCGGCGGCATGGCGTAGGTGGCGGGCTGGGTGGTGGCGGCGGAGGCGGAGGAGGTGGTGGTGGCGTTTTGGGTCATGGCCGAGAAGTCCGGTGTGACGTTCAAGTTGCCGGCGGCGTCGGTCAGGGTGATGGGGCCACCGTTGGAGGC